>JBDLQX010000084.1:0-38774 GCA_039800345.1 Pseudomonadota bacterium
CCCACCTTCACAATGCCACGCTCCACCCGGCCCGTGACCACCGTGCCACGGCCCGAGATCGAGAAGACATCTTCAATCGGCATCAAAAACGCCCCATCAATCGCACGCTCAGGCGTCGGAATGTAGCTATCAAGCGCCTCGGCAAGCTTCATAATCGCGCCCTCGCCCAGATCACTCTTGTCGCCCTCAAGCGCCTTTAAGGCCGAGCCCTTGATGATGGGAACATCATCGCCCGGGAAGTCGTACTTCGAGAGCAGCTCGCGCACCTCCATCTCCACGAGCTCGAGCAGCTCCGCATCATCCACCATGTCGCACTTGTTCAGAAACACAATGATGTACGGCACACCCACCTGACGGGCCAACAAAATATGCTCACGCGTCTGGGGCATCGGGCCATCAGCAGCCGAACAAACCAAAATAGCCCCGTCCATCTGCGCCGCACCCGTAATCATGTTCTTCACATAATCCGCGTGTCCCGGACAGTCCACGTGCGCATAGTGACGATTCGCCGTCTCATACTCCACGTGCGCCGTGTTAATCGTAATACCACGGGCCTTCTCCTCAGGCGCCGCATCAATCTGGTCATAGGCCTTCGCCTCTCCACCAAACTTCGTCGACAACACCGTCGTAATCGCCGCCGTCAGCGTCGTCTTCCCATGGTCCACGTGCCCAATCGTCCCAACATTCACATGCGGCTTCGTACGCTCAAACTTGCCCTTGGCCATACAAGACTCCTTAATTTCTTTTGTAGAGTGAATCCAACGAAATCTCTGGTGCCCATGACGCGGATCGAACGCGTGACCTCTCCCTTACCAAGGGAGTGCTCTACCACTGAGCCACATGGGCATACCTGAACAACGCCTACTGCATCTGAACCGGGCCTTGGAGCGGGTGAAGGGAATCGAACCCTCGTCGTAAGCTTGGAAGGCTTCTGCTCTACCATTGAGCTACACCCGCCGGATACGTCTAGCGACACCAATCCTTTACCCCAACAGACTCTTTTCCCTACCGCCACCACAACTGCACAGACCCAGACCTCACGAACCTTTGATCATCGACGTAAAACCGATGCCGACCGAGCGATCGCCTCTGGTGTTAAACGCAGACCCGACTGCTGGCCTGGTGGAGGAGGTTGGATTCGAACCAACGTAGGCGTAAGCCAACAGATTTACAGTCTGCCCCCTTTAGCCACTCGGGCACCCCTCCACGACGAACCCGAAACTATCCTTCTTTTGTCTGATCTTGTCAACCAAGGGGGGGATTAGAAGACGGGCCGAATGGCCAAGAAGTCCACCGCCTGACCGGTGGTCTCCTGAAATAGCATCCGTGCGGGCAGATAACGGTCTGAAGGGTCGAGCCAGACCTCGATATGCCCCTCGCGGCGTCCCTGAATCGGGTCACTCACCAGCCGTATCGCAGAGACCAGGATGCCGCCGGGAAGAACCAGGTCATCCCTGCCCTCCACAGAGAATGTTGCCGCCCGAAAATTCCGGCTGCCAGCCACCGTGAGCGTATGGCGAGCGCCATAGTCCAGGGCCTGGGGCTGTGTCTGGCCGATCCAGGCCAGTTGAAAGATCACGCTGAGCCGGTCTTGAAAGCCCGAGGGCAGATCCACCGGGGCCTCTGTCTCCTGGAGCGTTGCTTTCTGGGTTTGCCTGTCAAAGTGGCTACGCACGGTTCCACGAAAGGGCGTCTTTGAGGCAAAGGATTCGGGAACCAAGCCATCGGGGGTAAGCCAGCCCTCACTATAGAAAGACACTTCCTCACGTACAAAGACCGCTGCCCACCCTTTGGCCTGGGCCGTGAGCCGAATGGCGTAGCGGTCTGGCGCGGGGAAAACCACCGTAAGACTGCCCGCCCCCAAGGGTTCGCTGTCCAGTTGATAGCGCCCCAGATAGGCCTGCATCTGAATCGCCCCTGCCTTAGGCAGGGCATCTTCGGGTCGGACCACGGTCTCCGTCGGGGCGGAGTCAGCCGCCTGCGCGGGATCTAAGGTGGCGGCCGGCAGCTCTGCTGGCCCTCTAGCCTCTGACGGTTCGGCGGGCAAAGCCACTGGCCTTGGATCCTCAGTGGGTGGCGAGTCAGGGGGGTCTGCCAACGTGTCGTTCGCGGGCGGCGGCGCAGGGGCCGCCGGGGGCCGTGGATTCGGGATGGCCTCAGAGAGGACTTGAATCGAGGATTCTTGCGGTGTGGGCGGCAAGGCGGGTTCGGGCAATAGCCAGCCACCGCCGAGCACCAACAAGAGCAGCGCCAGGTGCAACCCCAACGCGGCGATCAGGTCGCGATATGGTTTTCTCTCCCGGACATTCGTCATACACTCAGACCCTATGGAAATGCCGACTGACCCATTTGCCTTTTTGAAAGCCGCATGGCCCGGGTTTCAATCCTCCGCAGCAGGCGGGGGGCTCGCGTCTTCCGGCCTTCCGACGACCGATCTCGATGAGATCGATCGCCGCATTGCAGACTTAAAAACGGTCGAGCAATGGCTAAGCTTAAATTTAAATATTCTTAAAACCACGATTCAAGGCCTTGAAATTCAGAGGGGAACCATTGCCGCGGTGCAGTCATGGCAGGCCTCGATGGCAGATTTTGGTAAACCTTCTGCGCAGGCGTCAACGGGCCCGGAACCCTCGGCCGGGGCCGCGGCCGAAGCTATGCCACCTCCGGCAGCACAATGGTGGTGGTCTTCGATGCAGGATCAGTTTAACCAGCTGGTGCAGACCGCACAGGCCATGCAGTCATCAGGCGCGTCAGAGACAGGGGAGCCGTTGCAGAAGAGGCGTGCAGGCGGGTCAACAGGGAAATCACGGCCGCCTAGGAAGCCTAAAGCAGCTGCAGCGAAAAAACCCGGCGCCTCACGGGCTTAACAAGTCTTGTGGCCTCTAGTGACGATGCCGCCACTCGATGATGGCCTTGGTGAGGTCGGAAAAATCCTGCAGCACCCGAACATCGGCCGGCGGACGACGCTGCAAAACAGGGCACCGTCCACCCGCCCAAATCTCCACCGACAGCGGCAGTTTAGCGCGCAGTTCATTTAAGCCTTCAAGCACCAGCGAGGGGTTCATCACAGGGGAGAACGACAGGGCTACAAGGTCGATTTCCTGCGCCTTGGTCGCAAGCACAATATCCCAGATAGGGGTCTGAACCCCGAGCGAAAAACACCGGCAGCCCTCCAGGGCCAAGAGTGCCTCCACCATGAGGAGCCCCATACCATGAGGCTCGGAGGGGAAGGTTGTGAGCAAGACCCGGGGACGGCTACCTGGCTGCGGGATGGTGCTAATGGCATTGCGCAAGACCACCTGCATCGACTCGGTGAAGAGATGTTCTTCATAGATCTGAAGCTGCCCGCGGGCCCAGGCATCGCCCACCTGCTCCGTGAGGGGCGCCACCACCTCGGTCACAAACCGTGCGAGTCCCAGGCGCAGCACGCGCTGGCTGAGTTGTCGCCGAAGGTCTTCGATTTCGTGAGACCGCAAGACCTGCATCAGGCTATCGAGATCGGCCGCCTGGTCTTCAGAGGCAATCTGGGCTGCCTGGGGAACGGTCTCTGCAAGTGCCTGGAGGTCTTCCAAGGCCATACCGATAATCTTCCCGGGCCGATATCCGGCATCCATAAGACGCCGGATGGCCCGAAGACGATCCACCTGTTCGATTGTGTAGATGCGCTCACCAAAGTGATCGCGCTCTGGGCATGGAAACCCATAGCGACGCTCCCAGACCCGCAAGGTGTCCTTCGACAGCCCGGTATCACGTTCGACCGCGGCGATACTGAGGTGGATGGGAGATTTAATTGGCTGATCCATGAGGGGCAAACGCTGGTCGATAACCCTATTTTGTCGTAGACAAATATTTGACGGGACGATAACCTGCTCTTAGTATAGGCTCAGTTACGGCAAATGCCTAGGACAAAAACCCCTCAACACAATAAATTATGGAATCCGTGGGCGCCCAGTACTCCCCTTCTCTCGATGTCTCCTTCCGAAGCCGCGCCCACCATGTGCCCGCACTGGGGCGGCTCCGTGGTAGCCTGCGGGTGCGTTTATGTGGCCTTTTGCTCTGTGCGGCGGTTCTAGGGCTAGGGGCAGGGCCCGCTTCCGCGGGGTCGTGTCCGGATCTTTTGAACAAGACATTTCCCCGGCTACAAGATGACGCCCCGCAGTCCCTGTGTCAGTATCAGGGGAACGTGGTGCTTGTGGTGAATACCGCGAGCTACTGCGGTTTTACTCAGCAGTATGAAGGCCTAGAGGGCCTCTACGCCCGTTACAAAGACAAAGGCCTTGTTGTTTTGGGTTTCCCGTCGAATGATTTTGGTAAACAAGAGCCCGGGTCGAATGCGCAGATTGCGGAGTTCTGCACAAACACCTTCGGCGTAAAGTTTCCGATGTTTGCGAAAACCAGCGTGCGTGGACCGCAGTCTAATGCCTTGTTCGCGGACTTGGCCCGCCTCTCTGATGCACCGAGTTGGAATTTTCATAAGTATCTGATTGATCGTCAGGGGCGTCTCGTACGCAGTTACGCGAGCGCTGTCTCACCGTCTAGCCGCACCCTCGTTGCCGATCTGGAGCGGGCGTTGCTGGCCCGACAGCCTTAGTTCTTTCCTTAACCCTTTTCGAAAGGCCTGCACGATGAATGCGCCTGAAAAATTCCATTCCCTCCCCGATGTCCAGTCGATCCTCGACACACGCCGGATGCCAATTCAAAAGGTGGGCGTGAAGGCCATGCGGCATCCCGTCATGGTTCAGACGGCCCTCGGGCCCCAGCCCAGCGTGGCGACCGTAGAAATGACCGTGGCCCTTCCTGCGGAGGCCAAGGGAACCCATATGTCTCGCTTTATCGACGTCTTCCAGACCCATGAGGCGCCGCTGTCCTACGGTGCAATGCGACTCATGCTCCAGTCGATGCTGCAACGACTTGAGGCAGAGGCCGGCTTTATCAAGGTGGCCCTTCCCTACTTCGTGCGCAAGTCGGCACCCGTCTCTGGGGTCTCTTCGCTGATGGACTATGAAGTCGTCTGGGAGGCAGAGCGCCGTGAAGGGCGCGACCATATCAGCCTCACGGTGGTGGTGCCCGTTACCAGCCTGTGTCCGTGCTCGAAGAACATTTCCGACTACGGCGCCCACAACCAGCGCTCGCATGTCACGATTTCTGCAGACCTTAAGGAAGAGGTCGATGCCGAGAGCCTGATTCGTATTGCCGAGCAGGCAGCCTCCTGTGAACTCTGGGGCCTCTTGAAGCGACCCGATGAGAAGTACGTGACCGAGCGGGCCTACGACAACCCCAAATTTGTCGAGGACCTCGTGCGGGACATCGCGCTTGCCCTGCAGCAGGATCAGCGGGTATCGGGCTTCTCGGTAGAGTCTGAGAACTTTGAGTCCATTCACAACCATTCGGCCTACGCAAAAATTGAGCACCGAGCCAGTCGCTAGGCCCCATGTGGTGGTGGTCGGCAGCGGGATCGCCGGCCTCTCCACCGCCTGGCACCTGCGTCATCTGGCCAGAGTCACGGTCTTGGAGTCAGAATCTCGACTCGGCGGCCATACACACACCCGACCAGTCTCGCTGGAAGGAAAATCGCGTCCGGTAGATACCGGGTTTATCGTCTTTAATCATCGTACCTACCCTGAGTTTCGTCCCTGGCTCGAGGCCCTGGGCGTGGCGACCACCCCCACAGAGATGTCCTTCTCGGTCTCGGTAGACCAGGGGGTATTTGAGTGGTCGGGCAGCAACCTCGACACGGTCTTTGCCCAGAGACGCAACACCATCAGCCCGCGGTTCTGGGGCATGCTGTCAGACATCGTTCGGTTTAATCGGCAGGCACCACGCGACTGTCAACGCATGGATGCGGGCACCCTGCCTGCGGTGAGCCTTGGGGAGTATTTAAGAGCGGGGCGCTATGGGGAGATGTTTCAGCAGGCCTATCTGCTGCCCATGGCCGGCGCGATCTGGTCGTGCCCACCCGACACCATGCGCAGCTACCCCTTTGCGAGTTTTGTGCACTTCTGCGTGAACCACGGTCTTCTACAAATCATTAACCGGCCGCAGTGGTATAGCCTCACCCACGGAAGCCATAGCTACATCACGCGATTGCAGGAAAGAATCACCCAAGAGGGGCTCGCGATCACTTTTCATAGGGACCACCAGGTCGCTGCAACCCGGCTGTCAGCCGGCCCGTCGGGGCCGTCGGTACGGGTACAGGGCACCGACCGGGCAACCCACGCACCGTTCGAGATCACCGCAGACGCCGTGGTGCTGGCCTGTCACGCCGACCAGGCCGCCGGGCTTGCAGACCCTGCCGTCTGCCCACGCACCGTGGACGCCCTCCGGAAGATCCGCTTTCAGCCCAATACCGCCTACCTGCACACCGACACCGCCTTGATGCCCCGACGTCGACGTGCCTGGGCTGCCTGGAACTACCTGAGTCAAGGTCCGCTGGGGACCCAGGCCCATGGCGCCGTGTCGGTCACCTATTGGATGAACCGACTCCAATCGCTGGACTTTCAGACGCCGGTGCTGGTGAGCCTCAATCCCCTCTGGGCGCCAGATGCCGCTAAGACCCTTGAAGTGAATCACTATGCCCATCCCATTTTTGATGGGGCTGCCGTGCAGGCACAGTCCGACCTCGCAGGCATCGATGGCGAGGCGCGCCACTGGGTTGCCGGGGCCTGGATGGGCTACGGGTTTCATGAAGACGGGTTTCGATCGGGCCGACTGGCCGCGGAGTCGATTGCCGCCAAGCTTGCTCTGCCTGCTGCACGGGCGCCCGCCCCCATTGAGGCATGGGCAGCCTAACGCCGAGGCTCATTAAAGGGCTGGTGGGCCACCGCCGCCTGGGCCCCGTCTCGCATGCCTTTCTCACCCCGGCCTTCTACGTTCAGATTCCCCTGAAGTCTTTAACAGAGCAAGGCCAGGCTGCCCGTGCGGGAAATTGGGCCTGGGGCGTCAATCGGCCCGCCCTCTTGTCGGTACATGACAAAGACCATGGCGACGGGGGGCCGCTCTTGGCCTGGGCGCGGCAGGTACTCAGCCGTCACGGCATCGCCGAGCCCGGCGGCGAGATCTGGCTCTCGACTTTCCCACGGATGCTGGGCTATGTCTTTAAGCCTGTGAGCTTCTGGTTCTGCACCCACCCTGATGGCGCGCTGGGGGCGGTGATCGTCGAAGTCAACAACACCTTTGGCGGCAGGCATATTTATGTGCTTGACTGCGCCGACTACAAGAACGGACAGACCCTGGAGGCAGAGAAGGCTTTTTATGTCTCACCCTTTTTCCCGGTCACCGGCCACTATCGGTTTCGGTTTCTCTGGAACGGGGGGAGCGCCGCCGGCAAAGATCTCGCGCGCATTGAGTATTACGAAGTCGACCGCCTTTCGTTGATTACCCACATGAGTGGGCAGGCCGTCGGGCTCAACGCGCGGCAGGCGCTTCTCGCCTGGATACGGTATCCCGCATTTAGCCTCGGGGTGATTGTGAAGATTCATTGGCATGCCTTGCAGCTCTGGCGCAAGGGGCTGCGCCTCGTTCCGCGGCCAGCCCGCTCCTCGTAAGGAACCTGTAATAACGCCTACATAGTCTTATGCCTCTGGCCCTTCTCCCTAGACCCGCCTCAGACCCTCTTTAGACCACCTCTATGACCTCTCCCGTACATGCCCCGTCTGGCTCTCCCCGCGCGACGACGATCGACCCCACCGTGATGCCAAGCGGCGGCTTTCCTTTGCCAAGCTCGACAACGCCCACCAGTTCTGAGCGTCCCGACTGGCGGGCGAGGCTGGCACTTGGGCTACTCCACCGCCTCGTCCTTGGTCGCCTTCACCTTACCCTTCCCGATGGCCAGTCCTACTGGGTCGAGGGCAGTACCTCGGCCGATCGATTCGAGGCGGCGCTGACGATTCGTCGGTGGTCAGCGCTATCCAAAGCCGTGCAACGAGGCGACATTGGCTTTGGCGAGGCCTATATGGATGGGGACTGGTCCAGCCCAGACCTCACGAGCCTGCTCGAACTCCTCTCGCGCAATCGTCAGGCCATTGCGCCGGCCCTCTACGGAAACCGGCTGCTGTTGTGGATTGACCGACTACAACATCTTTTTCGCAGCAACACGCGGCGCCAATCGCGCAAGAATATCCAGGCCCATTACGACCTGGGAAACGCGTTTTACCGACTCTGGCTCGATGCCTCGATGACCTACTCCAGCGCCCTCTTTGACCAGCAGGGCGCCTTGGGCCAGCCGGTCGACCTCGCCCAAGGACAGGCGGCAAAGATTCATCGCGCCTTAGACGAACTGGCCGATGGCCAGCCCTTCACGCAGGATAGCCGCATTCTGGAAATTGGCTGTGGCTGGGGCGGGCTGGCCCTGGAGCGGCTGAAACACTATCCGGGCCAGCATCTAGGTATTACCCTCTCGCCTGCCCAGAAGGCCTGGGCCGACGACCTGCTCAATCAACACGGTCTGGGCGATCGGGCAGAGATTCGTCTTCAAGACTACCGAGACACCACAGGCAGCTTTGATGGGATTGTCTCCATCGAAATGATTGAGGCCGTCGGTATGGGCTACTGGCCCACCTACTTTCAGACCCTCAAACGCCGGCTCAAGCCGCAGGGCAGGGCGGTTGTACAGGCCATCCTTATCCAAGATGCGCTCTTTGACCGTTATAGCCAAGGCACAGACTTTATTCAGAAGTACATCTTTCCCGGCGGGATGCTACTCACCCCGTCGCGGCTCGCCCAGAACGCCGAGTCCCAGGGGCTTCGTCTGATCAAGAGTTTTTCCTTTGGGCCTGACTATGGGCGTACCCTCCACGAATGGCTCGACCGCTTTGATGCGGTGCGTGGCGATGTCGGCCGACTGGGGTACGACGAGCGCTTTATTGCGATGTGGCGGTTCTACCTCGGCTACTGCGAAGCTGGCTTTCGTTCGGGCGACCTCGATGTGGTGCAAGTTACCTTAGGTCACGATGAAGCCGGCCGCTAATCTCCTCACAGTCTGGGTCCTCGCCCTTGGCCTGAGCCTGACACTGTTGGGCCTTCGCCAGTCGTTGGCCCAGGGAAACCAGCGGGCCGCCTCACCCCCCTCGTGGGTACTCACTCAGCTGCCGAGCGTTGTTTTTACTGGCCAAGGCAGTCTGCGTTTTTGGGGACTAGCGGTCTACGATGCCGTACTTTTTGCCTCGGCGCAGGCCCGCCCGGAGGCCGTCCTGCGGCAAGCCCTGGCACTCACCCTGACCTACAAAATGGGGTTTTCTGGACAGAGCATCGCCCAGAGAAGTATCGAAGAGATGCAGCGGCTACGCCGCGGAAACAGTAGCCAGCACGAAGCCTGGCTCACGCGGATGCAGACGGTCTTTCCCGATGTATCGCGCGGAGACCAGCTCACCGGCATCCACATGCCTGGCCAGGGGGCCCAGTTTTTCCTCAATGGCCGATTCGTCGGACAGATCGACGACCCGGTTTTCTCTGAGGCCTTTTTCAGCATTTGGCTCGACCCCGAGACCCGGGAGCCGAGCCTGCGGCAAGCGCTGCTCTCGGGGCTTAGCCAACCCGCGAGCACGGGTGGCGGATCGTCATCCTTGCCAGACCGCAGCGGTCGATAAGTGCTTATTCACAAGCCGTTCCTATTTCCATGAACAAGGGCGTGGCCTGGGCCTATGCCGCCCCCGGTTTTGCGGTGGCCTTTGCGGCCCTTCCGCTCTATCTGCTCACACCACAACTCTATGCAGGCAGCCTGGGGCTGCCCCTGGCTGCCGTGGGCCTGGTGCTCATGGCCACCCGGCTCGTCGATGCCATCACCGATCCCCTCATTGGTCGGCTCATCGACCGCACAAGCGGTGCTCGATTTCGGCGATGGATGGTTCCCGCCCTGGTGCTGCTCGCCGCCTCCTTCGTGGCCCTGGTGCTCCCGCCAGCCCATTGGGTGGCCGACAAGAACACCGAGGCCCTCTTATTCTGGATGGGGGGGACGGCGCTCTTGGTCTCGCTCTCCAACAGTGCGGCGATTCTCGCCCACCAGAGCTGGGCGATTGCCCAGGCCAGTGACCCCGCAGAGCAACGCACCTGGATTGCGGCCCGCGAGACGATTGGCCTGGCAGGGCTCATATTGGCAGCAGGGCTTGCAGCCCAACAGATGACACTTGCGATGGCAACGGTGCTGGTGGTGGCCACGGCCGTGAGTCTCTGGGCAGTCCGCAGGGTGCCTTGTGGCGATCTAAAACCCCCGCCACAAGAGGTCGCACGCCCAGCGGCTCTGCCTCTGGCGGCGCTCTTTCACCAGGCCTATGTGCGGCTCCTGGGCGCCCTCGGGGTCAATGCACTGGCCAATGCCATTCCTGCAACCCTGTTTCTGTTTTTTGTGGCTGACAAGCTTGGCCTCTCGGCAGAGTGGTCTGCGGCCCTGCTGGTGGTCTATTTTGTGAGTGCGGCGCTGTCCATCGGATTCTGGTCTCGCCTCATCGCGCGGCTGGGCCCCCGCAGAACCTGGCAGATCGCCATGACCCTCTCGATCCTTGCCTTTAGCGGGGCGGTCTTTCTCGGGCCCGGACAGGCGGCAGCCTTCGGGCTCATCTGCGTGTTCACCGGTGTTGCCCTCGGTGCAGAGCTCACCTGCCCATCGCTCCTCATCGGCCAGCTTATTGCGGCGCGCGGCCACCAGGGACAGGCCGAGGGCCAGTATTTCGGCTACTGGAGTCTGCTCAATAAACTCGCCCTGGCCTTAGCGGCGGGCCTGAGCCTGCCCCTCTTGCAGGCCTTTGGCTACGTCCCGGGCAGCCCGTCAGAGCCACCGCTTGCCCTGCAACTCACCTATGCCGCCATTCCCTGCGGGCTCAAACTCTTGGCCCTAATGATCCTGCCAGAGACTCCCGCCACCGCATCCGCACCCCCCCAGCCCACGCCCCTACCCAACAAAGGAGTTCCGCTATGACGCTTTGGCTCATTCGACATCGGCTGCTGCTCGCCTGTGGCTTTATTTTTAGTCTTCTCCTGCTTGCGGGCTGCGCCGGACCCCAGGTCGAACAATACGCGGGAGAAAAGCCCGCCCTAGACCTGGAGCGTTATTTCTCGGGGTCCACCACGGGATGGGGCATGGTCACCGACCGGTCTGGCGCCGTGACCCGTCGATTTGTGGTGAAGATCGAAGGCCGGTTTGAGGGCAATACGGGTACGCTCGATGAGCACTTTGACTGGTCTGATGGCGAGAAACAACGTCGAATCTGGCGGCTTGAGAAGGTCGGGCCGCAGCGGTGGATTGGCCGCGCTGACGATGTGGTCGGAGAGGCCACCGGGGAGATTGCGGGCAATGCCCTGCGCTGGCGCTACACGCTCGCTGTCCCGGTTCAAGGCCGGGTGATCCACCTCGCCTTTGATGACTGGATGGTCTTAATCGATGACAAGGTGCTCATGAACAAAGCCCAGTTCAGCAAGTTTGGCATCTACCTGGGCGAAGTCACCCTCTCATTTCAGAGGCCCTAGATGCCCCTGAACCGTCCGATCATCGATTGGTCACACCGTACGGTCTGGATCGTCGGGGGGTCAGCGGGAATCGGCGCGGCCCTCGGGCAGGCGCTCAAAGATACCGGGGCCCGCCTGATCGTCTCCGGGCGGCGCTTAGAGAGCCTTGAGGCGACCTTTCCAGAGCCCGCCGTGAGAAAAGAGGTCTTTGACATCACCGATCGACAGGCCGCCCGCGTACTTCTGGAGCGACTCGCAACCACGGGCTGGGTGCCGGATCTGGTCTTCTGGGTTGCGGGAGATTACCAACCCCAGCCCATTGAAGATTTTGACCCCGCCGATTCCCATCGGATTATCGAGACCAACCTCTCAAGCGCCTACGACGGGCTCTGGGCCATTCTGAACCATTGGATTCATGGCGAGCGGCCCCTGGCCAGAGCGCGCCAGGCTCAAGGACTCCCCCCGCCCCATCTGTGCTGGTTCTCCAGTGTGGCCGGCTACCGTGGACTGCCACTCGCGCTGTCGTATGGGGCGAGCAAGGCGGGCCTCAATGCGATGGCCGAGACCTGCTATCTCGAACTCAAACCTCATGCCGTGGATGTCTCTCTGGTATGCCCCGGGTTTGTGCGCACCCGACTCACCGAGGGCAACGACTTCAAGATGCCGGCCCTGATCTCGGCCGAGCAAGCCGCGGCAGAGACCCTACGGGGTCTACGACGCGGGGACTTTGAGATTCATTACCCCCGGCGCTTTACGATGGTCATGAAGCTTTTGCAGATTCTTCCGTATCGCCTCTATTTCTGGCTTACCGCCAAGACACTGCGCAAAACGCCCGTAGACAGACGATAACAACCATGATCCCAGCAACGCCCGCGCCGACAGCCGAGATGGACGCCCCCCTCCGTTCCCCCGTGGTTTCAGCCGTGGCCGCGCCCGCCATACCTCCAGAGCGGCTCGCCTGGGCCCACGATTTTTGTGCCCTTGCGGCGTCGCTTTCCCCAGCGACCGTGGAGGCCTTTGCCCAGCAATACCACCCGCAGGCCATCTTCTCTGACCCTTTTCAGACCGTGGTGGGTCGCCCCGCGATCGCCCAGGCCTACCAGAGCATGTTCACCGCACTGACCCATCCTCGGTTTTCTGAGCTGCAAGCCGCCTGGACAAATACCGAGACGCTCGCCATACGCTGGGTCTTTCGCTTTTCTGTCTCCGCCCGGGCCCCAGAAACCGCACTGCCCGGCACCTCCTGGCTACGGCTCGACCCCGTAAGCGGGCTCATCTGCCACCATGAAGACCACTGGGATGCCAGCACCCTCTTCGCCGCCTTCCCAGGCATTGGGGTGGTGGTGCGTTGGCTCAAATCTCGGGTCGCCCATGCGGGCTCTGTCACACAAACCGGCTGAATATTCCCTAAAATCCAATCGGGGTACAGAGATGCGCCGCGGGGCGAGCGCGCCAGATGACGCAAAGGGAGCCGCATGAAGTCTATTTCTGCCGATCAGATGCTCTATCCAGAGCTGTTTCGGGCCTTCGAGCGAGTGCGCTGGGACCTTGAGCACGACATCCATTGGGCGGCCTTTGACGACAAGGCCCTATCCGATGAGCAGGCCGCCACCATCAAGATGAATGCCATCACCGAATGGGCCGCCCTGCCCGCCACCGAAATGTTTCTGCGCGATAACCGACACGACAGCGACTTCTCCGCTTTTATGTCGGTCTGGTTCTATGAGGAGCAGAAACATAGCCTGGTGTTGATGGAGTATCTGCGTCGGTTTCGGCCCGCCTTTCTGCCCACCGAGGCCGAGCTCCACGCGGTGCGATTTGACTTCGATCCCGCCCCCCCGCTCGAGACCCTCATGCTGCACTTCTGCGGGGAGATTCGGCTTAACCACTGGTATCGATGCGCGGCCGACTGGCACACTGAACCGGTGATCAAACAGATCTACGAGACCATCGCCCGGGACGAAGCACGACATGGGGGCGCCTATCTGCGCTACATGAAAAAAGCGCTTGCCCAGATGGGCGATTCTGCACGGGCAGCCTTTGCAAAGATTGGCGTGCTGATGGCCTCTGCGAGCCGCACTGCTAAGGCCTTGCATCCCACCAACCTGCACGTCAACCAGGCGCTCTTCCCGCAAGACACCGTGCAGAGCCGGCTGCCCGAGCCCGGATGGCTTGAGCGATGGCTCGATGACCAGATTCAGTTTGATGCCTCCTGGGAAAAACGGGTGGCAGAACGCATTCTGCACAACCTGTCGCTGCTCTTTGACCGCAGCTTCTCCAGTGCCCAGGAGCTCAACCGGTTTCGAAAAGAGGTTACCCTCCCGTTGGCCCCGGTAACCGCGTCGCGCTAGCCCACTGTTCGACCCCATCGAGAACCAGATGGGGGGACTGGAGAAAAAAGAGGTCTAATTCGCGCCGCTCTTGTGGCATGTTTGCAACGAAGACCGCCTGAAAGTACCGCAGCCAGTCTTTCGCATAACCCCCGTGAACGATCACGCCGGCGGGTCGAGGAAGCGCCAAGAGCGCTGAGGACTGGGCTGCAGCAAGGCCATAGCCAATCGCATCGCGGGAGTTCCGAGGCAAGCCCTGGATACGAAAACGCACTGTCGACTCCGGCATGTGCGCCGCCAGGGCGCCGGTGGCCTGGGCCAAAGCCTCTCGCGTGAGCCCAATGCCGGGAAGAATGCAGCCCCCCAGAAAGCCCAGACGCACCAGCCTGTTCTCCGCATTGAGACCCACCTCTACCAGATCGATCACAGTGGCCGTACCGGCCGAAACAAGCCACAGCGAAAAGGCCCGAGGGGCGCTGATGCCCCCGCCGCGAAGGGCTGAGGGCAGATGCGCCTGGCCCCCCGGAACCGGATGGGCTAGCTGGGCCGCCTGGGCGCGCCGAATACGGGCGATCTGCCGTGTGACCCCAAGGACGGCTGCCCAACGGTCTGCCCCCAGCTCGGCCGGCTCTGTGTAACTGCATGTCACCTCGAGCGCCGACGACGGTCCCGCAAAGACCAGACGGCGTTTTGCGACAAGACGATGGCCAGAGGTCTGCAAGAGCCGCTCCAAGGGCCGAACCACCCGGGCCACTTTTTGCGGGTGGGCAACCGCGCTGTAGGCCAACTGCCAGGGCCCCTGCGGTCGATCGCCCAGCGCCGCAAGAATCGCCTCAACACACTGTGCGTGATGCAAAACCCGGCCCTGATTCACGGCACGCCCCCGCCGCAGCCGCCACTTCACGGCGGTATTGCCAATATCGAGGCTAAGCGTCGGGATAGCCACGCAGAGACACCTCTCCGAGACCAAAGTGGACAAGACCGGTCGGGGTCTGAATGCCAATGCGTCCAAGCAGATCAATTCCGGCGTGCAGTCCGCTTACACCCGCGGGCTCCGTGGTTGTCCCCCGCACCACCACGGAACGCCCCCGGTAGGCGTCTTTCTCATTGAAACGCAGCGACCAGTCGGCAGGCTGGGGATGGGCCACCGCCTGGGCAATGCGATTCGTGATCGCACGCACCAACTGGGCCGGGTCGGGCAGCAGGTCGATCACACTTGCCAAGTCCGTCACCGCCATCCCGGCCGGGACGGGCGTCTGCCAGCGCAGATTAATACCCACGCCCGCCACTAGCCAGGGCCGGGTGTCGATTATCTTCTGATGCACCAGAACGCCGCCGAACTTCTTGTCTTCAACCACCAAGTCATTGGGCCACTTCAATCGCAGAGACTCGGCCGCCGCCGGAAAGAGTTCGCCGAGTGTCTCCACCACCATCAGACTCACCCAGGCCGGCCAGGCTGTTCCCACGGCAGAGGAGGAAGAGGGCCAGCAGAGACTTACTGCCAAAGCATGGCCACAATGCAGCCAGGCATGGCCCTGCCGGCCGACCCCCTGGCGCTGGTCCAGGGTGTAGACCACAAACCCGGATCGGCGGGGATCCGCGGCAATGGCCTGCAGCGCCCAGGTCTGGGTAGAGTCACACGCAGAAATTTCTTCGACCGGCCACATAGCTTGGCATCATACGACTCATGCAGAACTCTTTCGGTCCACGCTGGAGTCTCCACTCGCTGCCAAGAGGTCCGGTGCCACGGTCCGCTCCGCCGGCCTCGCCGATGGGGCGACATCACCGCATTGGCCTGTGGATGGCGGCCGTGGCCTATCTGCTCGCCCTGGTTGTGGTGAGCCTTTTCCCTTTCCAGGGCTGGGCCGACAATGGACTCTCCCCCTGGGCTTTTCTGAGCCAGCCCTTTCCCCGCTACCGCACAGGCTTTGACCTCTGGACAAATATTCTTGCCTACATCCCCCTAGGCCTTCTCTGGGCGAGCCTTTTTGCAGCAGCGAGAACTGCCCAGTTAAAAACCCCGGGGCTTGGCTGGTCAGTCTCGATCATGGTGCGGGCCTGGTTGGTGGGGGTTGTCCTGTCATTTCTCATGGAATCGCTACAGACCTATCTGCCAAGCCGACGGGCTCAGTGGCTTGACCTGCTGGCCAATGGCGGTGGCGCATTCCTGGGTGTGGTCTTCTGGGCCCTTGGCGCACGCATTAGCCGCTGGCACCGATCGCAGCAGCCACAATTTCGGGGGGCGATCTGCGCGCTGCCCGTTCCCGGTGGCTGGGTCATGGGCGCTGTGCTCCTTACCGGCTGGGTCATAGGGCAGGCCTCTCCACAATCGCTCTGGCTCGCCCTGGGTGACCCCTTCTCTTCGGTCTTTTCACTCCGGCCCTGGGCATGGCTTCTTGACCAGCCCACCCTTGGGCCCCTGGGCCCTGCCGAGGGACTGCTCACGGAGACCGTGCTCGTCTGCTCTGGGCTCATCACCCTGGCCGTCATCCTAAGGATCACGCTACTGGCTATGGGGCAGCGCTGGTCAAACCGCCTGCACCGGCGCTGGGGGGTTTTACTTGGAATGACCATCGTGGGAGCGGTACTTGTACGTGCCCTATGGATCTGGCTTCTGGCCCCCGGGGTGCAGGCAGACCCCGAACAGCTGCGGGCCACGCTCGGGGAATGGCTGACGCCCGGGGTGCAGACTGGTATTTTCCTTGCCGGACTCCTAGGGGCCGCGGCCTTTGCCTGGCGCCTCATCGCCCTCATTCGTCTGGTGCTTGTATTGACGCTATTGGCGTTGGTGCTGGCCAATGGGCTGCCGAGTTCCGGGTATGAGCCGTCACTGAGCAATTGGGCCTCCGGTCAGTGGTTTAATCTACGAGGTCTGGCGGCCTTGTCTGCCGCCGTCTGGCCACTTTTTGTGGTCCTCTGGCTGCTGCTCGTCGAGCGCGCACTGCGGCGATCAGCCTCCTCTGTCTATCCCTAGCCTGTGAGAGGCAGTTCTATGTCGTACTACCAAAAGCATGTGTTTTTCTGTCTCAATGAAAGGGCATCGGACTGCGAGTCCTGTGCCCGTAGCGATGCGGTCGCTGTCCATGCCCATGCAAAGAAGCGGGTGCAGGCACTCAAGCAACATGGGCCGGGACACATGCGTATCAACAAGGCCGGCTGCCTTGACCGCTGCAATGAGGGGCCGGTGCTCGTGATCTATCCAGAAGGTACCTGGTATCGATATGTCGACACCGCCGATATCGACGAGATCATCGATGAAGACCTTCTGGGGGGGCGACGGGTCACCCGTCTTCTGCTGTGACCACCCCAATGCCTCTGTATTGCCTATGAACGCCACGACCGAGCGCAGGCGCATCGCGGGTGCCTCGGGCAGCCTGGAGATTGCGATCGACCATCCCAAAGCGGCCGCTGACGGCCTGGCCGTCCTGGCCCACCCCCATCCGCTCTTTGGTGGCAGTCTTGACAACAAGGTCGTGCAGACCATTGCGCGCGCGCTGCTTAGTCGGAACATGGTCTGTATTCGGCCCAACTTTCGCGGGGTAGGAGATAGCCAGGGGACCCACGATCACGGCCATGGGGAGCAAGACGATCTCTGGGCAAGCTGGGCCTGGGCCGAGGCCGCCTACGGCGCTACGGTGGGCCCCAAACGCTGGGCAGCGGGCTTCTCCTTTGGGGCCTCCATGACGACCCATGTGGTGCACGACTGGCAGACGGAGCGTGCCGCCCGAGGCCTAATTCACCTTCCGCTCTCGGCATCTGTCCTCGTCGGACTGGCCATCGACCGTTTTCCCCCGGCCCCGATAGACGAGAGAACCCATCTGATCCACGGCGCCCAAGACGATGTGGTTACGCTAGACTCTGTCTTCGCCTTTGCCGCCCAGTACCGACGGCCCGTCGCGGTGCTGCCCGGTGCCGGACATTTTTTTCACGGCATGCTCAACGAACTTCGAGACATGGTGGTCCATGCGGTTGCGCGAGACTAGACCCTTCCTGCTATCCCTATGCTTTGTAGTCGTCCTCCTCGGGGCAGGTTTTCGGCCGGGGCTGGTAGAGGCACAACAGACGCAGACACAGGTCAGTTCATGGCCACAGCCCCTGGGGGTCTCCTCGCCGTCGTGGCTGCTGATCGACCTGTCCACGGGTCAGACACTGGCAAGTCGCAATGAGACACAGATGATGCAACCCGGGGGACTCTCGGCCCTCATGACCACCTATCTCTCTTTTGCGGCCCTGCGTGATCGTGTCATTCGGCTCGACCAGGTGGTCCCGAGCCGACCAGAGTCTGAAGTGCCGGCCGGTCCACGCATTTTCTTGGGGCCCGCAGGCGCGCGGGTCAAGGACCTGCTCGACGGCATCCTGCTGCTCGGTGCCCATGACGCAAGCCTGGCCCTCGCCGCCGCCATCACAGGATCTGAGGAGGCCTTCGTGGCCCTCATGAACCAGACCGCCCAACGGCTGGGAATGCGACAGACACGGTTTGTCAATGCCAGCGGTGCGTTCCATCAAGAGACGGTGAGCTCTGCCCGCGACCTCGCCATCCTCGCCTCAACACTCTTTCAAGAGTTTCCTGAGGCCCTCGTCATTGCCAGCCAGCGCGAGTTGAGCTTTAACGGCATTCGCCAGACCAATCCTAATCGGCTCCTGTGGCTCGACCGTAGCGTCGATGGGCTGATGGCCACCGACCTGCCAGATCGCTCCAGTGCCCTAGTGACGGCCAAGCGGCCCCAGCCTCTCGGGCCACGGGAGCAGGTCCAGCGCCGATTGCTCGTGGTGGTCACCCAGGCGGAGTCGGCAGAAAAGCGGGTACAAGACACACAGCGGCTATTGAATTTTGGTTACCAGCAGTTCGATCTCATTCGGCTCTACCGGCAAGATGAAGTCTCTGCGAGTATTCCGGTTTTTAAGGGTGCCATCCCAACGCTCAAGACCGAGTTCCGTCAAGATGTCTTGGTGGCGATTCCGCGTAACCAGCAGGGCAATATTCGTTCGGTACTGCAGCACCCCAAGGGTCTGGTCGCGCCCATTGTCGCGAACCAGCCAGTGGGCGAGTTGCGGGTATGGTTTGCCAACCAAGAGATCCATCAGGTGGCCCTGGTGGCGGCCGACTCCATTCGGCCCGCGGGGCTTCTGGGCCGGGCCATCGATAGCCTGCGGCTCTGGGTCCAGACCATTGAAGACCGACTACTCAGCCAGGCGCTCGAACCCACCCGTCTCCAATAACCGCCCAGCCGCACGCCATCAGCCCCTTAAACCCCCAACCTGGAACTGCACTGACCATGGACCCGCTCTTTCCTGACACCCTCGACCCCGCATCGTTGGCCTATCTCAATGGGCGGTGGACCCCGCTTGGGCAGGCCCAGGTGTCGGTACTTGACCGTGGCTTTCTCTTAGGCGATGGCATCTACGAGGTCGTGCCGGTCTATCAGCGACGGCCCTTTCGGTGGGCGGAGCACTACGCCCGGATGCAGCGCAGCCTCGCAAGCCTTCAGATTGCACCCTCCCTCTCTGAGCACGACTGGGCCGAAATCATTCATCGCCTTGTCGCGTCTCAGTCCTTCGAAGACCAGCTCGTCTATCTGCAGGTGACCCGCGGCGTTGCGAAACGCGACCATGCCTTTCCTTCGCCCGCAGTGCCGGCTACTGTCTTTGCCATGGCCAGTCCCATGCGCCGGCCAAGCGACGTGGAACGCACCAAGGGAATCGCGACCATCACCCTTGCCGATGAACGCTGGATGCGGTGTGACATCAAGACGGTCGCCCTGGTGGGCAATGTCTTGGCGCGTCAGACAGCGGTCGCCCAAGGCGCCCAGGAGGCCATCTTGTTTCGCTCGGGCTGGCTCACCGAGGGTGCGGCCTGCAATATCTGGCTCGCCATCGATGGTGGCCTCGTAGGCAGTCGTAAGACCGCCCTCGTGCTGCAGGGCATTCGCTACGATCTCTTTGAAGAACTCTGTGCCGAAGCGGGGCTTGCGTTTTCCTTAGAAGATATCTCGAGAGAGGCCTTTGATCGGGCCGATGAAGTCATGATCAGTTCAGCCACCAAAGAAGTCTTACCCGTGACCACCATCGATGGACGGCCCATCGCAGGCGGCAGCCCGGGGCCAGTCTATCAACGGCTTCGTGCCGCCTACGACCGGCGGCTTGCAGCCTTACTCACCGAGGAAGCGCCCGCGGCGCTATGAGTCCTCGGCCCCCATTTGTGCCGCCCCCGGCCGCGCCTTCAGGCCCCTCCGACTCCGGTGAGCCGCCCTCTTTGCTGGAGTTTCCCTGTGCCTTTCCTATCAAAGTCATGGGGGAGCGGCGAGACGGGTTCGCACAGGAGATCCTCAAGGCAATTGAAGATCTCGCGCCTGACCTTGCCCAAGAGAAGGTCGAGATGCGGGTGAGCAGTGGGGCCCGATATATCAGCCTCACCATTCTTGTCGATGCGGTGTCCAAAAACCAACTCGATGCCATCTATCTGCGTCTTACCGGACATCCATGGGTCAAGGTGGTTCTCTAGACCGGTGGCCCAACCTTCGTGAGGCACCTTATGCCTCGGTTCTGCAGCAGATGCAGGCCTTTACCGAGGCGCGGACGCCGCAGACCTCCGATGTTTTTTGGGCGGTCGAACACCGCCCCGTATTCACCCTCGGCGTCGCCGGGCTTCTCACGCACATCCACCATGCGGGAGACATCCCCGTGGTGAAGACCGATCGCGGCGGCCAGGTGACCTACCACGGACCAGGTCAGGTAATTATCTATACCCTCATCGACCTGAAGCGACTCGGCGTCACCGTGCGTGAACTCGTCACACGCATCGAAGAGGGGGTGCTGTGCATGCTTCAGGGCCTCGGAATGCTATCGGCGCAACGTGTTGCAGGGGCGCCCGGCATCTATCTGCCCCGGGAGTCCCATACGGCCAATGCCACGTGCCTTGTCACGGACACAGGCGAGGCACAGCCACAAGGGCTACAGCCCGGGCCGGGCGCGCTCAAAATTGCCTCGTTGGGACTCAAGGTACGCAGGGGATGCTGCTATCACGGCGTGGCGCTCAATCTCGACCTAGACCACACCCCGTTTGCGCAGATCAACCCCTGTGGCTACCCGGGCCTAGGCACCACAGATCTGCGGGCCCAGGGTATTGACCTTCCGTGGCAGACCGCTGCTGATATGCTCATCTGCCATCTGCACGCCACACTCTATCTGCGAGAGTCCGCCCACCATGCCTGAGCCTTCTGACCCGACACGCAACATCAACGGCATTGCGACCCCCTTTCCGAAGAAAAAGGGGCAAGAGAAGACGCGGCGCATCCCCATTACACCGGTGGCCCCCACAGGCCTGAGAAAGCCCGACTGGATACGGGTCAAGGCCGCCAGTGAGCAGTCGCGATTTCTCGAAATCAAATCCATTCTCCGGTCTCACCGGCTGCATACCGTCTGTGAGGAAGCCTCCTGCCCCAATATCGGCGAATGCTTTGGGAAGGGAACGGCCACCTTCATGATCATGGGAGACAAGTGCACCCGTCGGTGTCCGTTCTGTGATGTCGGTCACGGCCGGCCAGACCCGCTCGACCCCGAAGAACCCAAGAATCTTGCAGCAACCATCGCGGCGCTAAAGCTGCGTTATGTAGTCATTACCAGCGTCGATCGGGACGATCTGAAAGACGGCGGCGCGGCCCATTTTGTAGACTGCATAGCGGCGGTTCGGCGGGCCTCACCGGCCACCCAGATCGAGGTGCTCGTGCCCGACTTTCGCGGTCGACTCGACCGGGCGCTCGAGGTACTGGTCACGGCGCCGCCCGATGTGATGAACCACAACCTTGAAACCGTGCCTCGGCTTTACAAGCAGGCACGGCCCGGGTCGAGCTATGCCCATTCGCTGATGCTCCTCAAGGAATTCAAGGCCCGGGTGGGTCAGGTGCCCACCAAGAGCGGCATCATGCTGGGGCTTGGAGAAACCGATGAGGAGGTCTTTGCGGTCATGCAGGACCTTCGCGACCACGATGTCGACATTATTACGATTGGTCAGTACCTCGCCCCCTCAGGCGCGCATCTGCCCGTTGCCCGGTATGTGCATCCCGACCAATTTAAGGTTTTTGAGAAGGCCGCCCAGGAGATGGGCTTTAGCCATGCGGCCGTCGGGCCCATGGTACGGTCGTCTTATCATGCCGATGAACAGGCGGCACTCGCGGGCATCACCTCATAAACGTAATCGGCGTTGTCGAGTGCCGCTGTGGCCTCGATACGAGATAGGCGCTTGGGCCGCTATTTTCGCCAGAAGGCCGGCACGAGGATGACCAAGACCGTAAGCAGCTCGAGGCGGCCAAGAAGCATGGCAAAAGACAATACCCAGAGCTGAAAACTGGTGAGCGAAGAATAATTCCCTGCCGGACCCACCTCATTGAGCCCTGGGCCCAGATTGTTGACACAGGCCAGGGCGGCACTAATAGCGGTAATGTCGTTCATGCCGGAAAGCAACAAGAGAAATGTCGTGACCATCACCGTGGCACCGTAGGCCAACATATAGGCAAGCACGGCGAAGACCACGGAGGAGGCCACCGCTGAGCTTCCGAGTTGCACGGGCTGCACCACCCGAGGATGAATAATGCGCAGGAACTCCCGGTAGGCGAGCTTGACCATGATCACCAGGCGAATCATCTTGATTCCACCGCCCGTAGATCCCGAGCTGGTCGCAAAGGCACAGAGAAAAATCATGAGCCATGGCACAAAATGGGGCCATTGAGAATAGTCTTGTGTGGCATATCCGGTCGTGGTCACGATGGAGACCACATTAAAAGCAGACACCCGCAGGGCCTCAAAGAATGACGGATAGACCCCCTGCAGCCACAGGACGAGGGTGACAAAAAAGACCCCAAAGGCCAAAGTCATAAGGTAATAGCGGGCCTCTGGGCAGTCCCGATACGGCCGACCCGACATCCGCCGCATGGCGGAAAAATGTATCGCGAAGTTCACCCCAGAGAGCACCATAAAGACGATGGCCACTGCCTCGATGAGCGGACTATTGAAGTAACCAATGCTCGCGTCATGGCTCGAAAGGCCTCCAATGGATACGGTACTGCCCATATGCACCAGGGCATCAAACCAGTTCATGCCCGCAAGCCAATAGGCAGAAAAACAGAGTAGAGAAAAAAGCAGATAAATGCCCCAGAGGCCCTGTGCGGTCTCCGTAATACGGGGGGTGAGTTTGTTGTCCTTTGAGGGGCCAGAGATCTCAGCCTTAAAGAGCTGCATCCCGCCAACACCCAGAAGCGGCAGGATGGCCACCGCCAGAATGATGATTCCCATACCCCCCAGCCACTGCAAAAAGCTACGCCACAACAAGATAGAACGCGGCATGGCATCAAGACCGGTAAGTACCGTGGCCC
This sequence comes from Pseudomonadota bacterium, assembly GCA_039800345.1. Lineage (GTDB taxonomy): Bacteria > Pseudomonadota > Gammaproteobacteria > Burkholderiales > Burkholderiaceae_A > Hahnella. The sequence goes on from JBDLQX010000084.1 coordinate 23,135, forward strand.
CCGTGGTCGTGAGTGCAGAAATCCCCTCAAAAAAGGCCTGACTAAATTTCAGATCGGGCAGATAAAACCAGATAGGCAAGCCTGCAAAGCTGGCCAATACCAGCCATACCAGGGCGGCCAAGAGAAATCCGTCGCGCGGCTTGAGATCACGAGACGATACGCGCGTGGTCATAAGGCCAATGAGCCCCACCGAGAGGGTAATCAAGGCTGCCTTAAGAAAGGCGTCAAAGGCGGGGTCTGGCCCAAAGTAGGCAAAGGCCAAAGGAAGACTAAAGGTAAGCCCGAAAAGGCTCACCAACAGAGACAGGATATTAAGAACGACCCGAAACGACGAGGCAGTAGACTTCAAAAGAACCCTGCAGAGACCTGAAAGAGTTTCTCTACTTTCGGGATCATCTTGCGATTGGTCACAAACACAATCAGATGGTCATCCCGCGCAATCACGGTGTCGTGGTGGGCCATCAAGACCTCCGAGGCCTCGGCCTGACCCCGGACGACCGCACCAATCGACGCCCCCTTGGGCAGCTCAATCTGTTCGATGCGGCGGCCCACCACCTTAGAGGTCTTCGCATCCCCATGGACCACAATCTCCAGTACCTCGGCAGCCCCCCGACGCAGCGTATGGACCGCCGCAATATCGCCGCGTCGCACATACCGCAAGAGCTCGCCAAGCGTGGTGTGGGACGGTGTTAAGGCAATATCGATCTGTCCGCCCTCCATGAGCTCGGCATAGGCCTTGCGATTAATCAGGGCCAAGACCCGACGTGCCCCCAGCCGCTTGGCCAAGAGGGCCGACATGATGTTGTTCTCATCGTCATTGGTCAGCGCCAAGAAGAGGTCCATACTCGCCACGTTCTCCTCTTCGAGCAGGGTCTCATCCGTCGCGTCGCCATGGAGCACCAAGGCCTTGCCATTGAGGTCTTGGGCAAGCTTTTCACAACGGGCTGCGTTGCCCTCAATGATTTTTGACAAGACATCATCCGAGATCGCCTGGGCCAGTCGCCGGCCGACATTGCCGCCCCCCACAATCATCACCCGCCGCACGGGCTTATCAATCTGATGCAGCTCCTGGGTTACCTGACGGATATGCTCGGCGGCCGCAAGAAAAAATACCTCGTCACCGGCCTCAATAAACGTATCGCCGTCCGGAAGGATGGCCTTGCCTTTACGGAAAATCGCCACGACGCGGCTATCGATATCCGGCAAGTGTTGGCGCAGGTCTTTTATTGGATGGGTCACCATCGGACTACCAACATCTGCGCGGACCGCCAGCAGGCCCACCCGGCCATGGGCAAACTCCAGAACCTGCAGCGCCTCCGGTATCTCGATGAGCTTTTTCAAATAGTCGGTGACCGTGCCCTCCGGGCTAATGGCCACATCCACCGCAAAACCCTCCGGCGTTAAAAGCTCCGGATGCTGCATCCACTGAGCAGACCGCACGCGGGCGATACGCTGAGGCACATTGAAACATCGATGGGCCAGCTGACAGGCTACGAGATTCACCTCATCGTGGGTGGTCACTGCAATCAGGATATCGGTGTCTTCGATGCCGGCAGCCCGAAGCACTTCTAAATTTGTGGCGGTGCCCTGCACGGTGCGCAGGTCGAAGCGTTCTTGCAGCTCCGACAAAAGCTCCGCGCTGGTATCTACCACCGTGATGTCATTTCTTTCTTGCACCAGCATCTCGGCAAGTCCGGAGCCCACGCGACCCGCACCGAGAATAAGAATTCTCATACCAAGGATTTTCTTGGCGCTGGGCGGGAAGACTCCATGCCAAGCTGCTTGATCTTTCGATACAGATGGGTGCGTTCCAGTCCCGACTGCTCCGCCAGTCGGGTCATGCTGCCGCCTTGCTTGGCGAGCTGATACTCAAGATAAATTCTTTCAAAGGCATCACGTGCATCGCGTAGAGGCTGTTCCAGCGAAATAGCCAACAAGGCCTCTTGTGCCCGCTCTTTGGGGTCAGGAATATCTTCTTCCGGCTCTTCGATGCCCGCGTGCAAGGGCTGTTGTGTGCTCGCGAGTGCCTGCTGCCAGGCTTTCTGCGCCTGCGCGCGGGCAAGGGCAGCCTGCACAGTTTTCAGAAGCCGCGCCAGGGCGATCGGCTTTTCAAGAAAGTCAAATGCGCCGATGCGGGTGGCCTCCACTGCGGTTTCGATGGTGGCATGGCCCGACATCATGATGACGGGCATGGTTAAGAGGCCCTGGGCCGACCACTCTTTTAAGAGCGTCACGCCATCGGTGTCGGGCATCCAGATATCTAGGAGTACCAGATCAAAGCGCTTGAGCTGACGTGCGGACCGTGCCTGGGCCGCATTGGCCGCAAGCGTAATGCCATGGCCCTCATCTTCAAGAACCTCCAGAAGAAGCTCTCGGACACCGAGTTCATCATCAACAATCAGAATGTCAGACATAGCTTGAATTTTCCGAAACCGGAGGCCGATATGCAAATTCGAGTTCGACTGTTACGCCCAGAATCACGCCCTGGGCATCCGTACGATTTCTGACCGCAATAGCCGCCTGGTTCTCTTCCATAATCTTCTTCACTATCGCCAGCCCCAGCCCTGTGCCCTTGGGCTTGGTGGTGACATAAGGTTCAAATACCCGGTGAATAATCCCCGGAGAAAAACCCGGGCCGTTGTCTTCTACCCGCACCCGACAGACCTCTGGGCCACTGTCTTGATGCAGTCTTTGGCAGACGATCGCGATACGGCCAGAGGCCTGGTCTTCTACCGCGTCTTGTGCATTTTGCACCAAATTATGAATCACCTGAATGAGCTGGCCACGGTCGGCCCATACCCAGCACGCCGAATTCTCGATTTGGGCCTGTATCCTGGGGTCGGAGGCATAGAGCCCCATCACCTCCTGGATCAAGACCGAGAGATCAACATAGTCCGGCTGCGCCGCAGGCAGGCGTGCATAGTTGCGGAATTCATCGACCAAGGCCTTCAATCCATTCACCTGATCCACGATGGTAGTGCACGACTTCTGCAGCAGTTCACGGTCCGCAGGCAGAAGCTTATCGAGCAGCCGGCGCTCCATGCGCTCGGCAGAGAGCTGAATGGGCGTTAGCGGGTTCTTGATCTCATGGGCCATGCGGCGCGCAATGTCAGACCAGGCACGAATGCGCTCAGCCGCCATGAGCGCGCTAATGTCATCGAAGACGAGCACATAGAGAGGGGGGGCATCAACCACCGGATTGGGAAGCCGCGAAATATTAATGAGCAAAGAGGTGGTGGCGCCATCCTCTGCCTGGACATTATGTTGCTGTTGGTCTTCGCTGACCCGGACCATGGCTGCGATGAGATCAGGTGCGAAATCGGTAAGCACCGGCAATGCCTGCAGCGGCCTACCCAGTGCCCCTGAGAGAGCCTGTCGCAGCAGGCGCTCGGCCCCAGGATTAAACTGCGTGAGTCGCCAGTCTTGGTCGAAAACCAGTACCCCCGCCGAAATATGGGAGAGGACCTGCTCAAGAAACCGGCTCGATGCCTCGCGCTTTTGTTGACTCTCTAAGGCAAGCCGCTTGGCCTCCTCGAGCTGCCCCGTCATGTCATTGAAAGAACGGACCAGATCATTGAGTTCGTGGTCAGTGCTGTCCTCCCGAATGCGCGGATAATCGCCCCCGGCCACCTGCCGTGTTGCCCGCTCTAGAGAGCGCAGTGGGCCCGCTAGCCAGGCGCTTAGCAGCACCGCGGTAAGAAGCGCGCCAAAGAGGGCCAGTAACAGAGCAAAGCTTAGGGTGACACCATAGATCTTACGAATCCCATCTTTACCCAGCGCAAGCTGACGATAGTCGCTGTAGCCCTGGTTGAGCAGGTCAATGTTCTGGGCCAAGGCATCCGGTACGGGCTCTCGCCACTGCACAAACCGTACCTGATCGAGGCCCGGTTCGGGACGAATAGACAAGACAATAGCCCGAACCTGTAGGGCCCATTCCGGTCCGTCGTTTCGCGGCTCAATAATCACAAACTGTCGAGACACCCGGGCGCGCTCCAGGGCCTCCGCCGAGGGCATATCAGGAACCAGCCGAAAAAGCGATGCAGACCGTATCGCCAAGGCACGCCCTTTCAGATTCAAGACCAAGACTTCTAGCCCTTCACGGCCCAGGGTGGCGGTCTCAATGGCCTCATTGAGGTTTTCATCCGCCACGGACTCTAGGGCGACGCCCAGCCGTCGTGCCTGAGACAGTGTTTCAAGCTGTATGGCCTCTAAGGTCGCCCGGCCCAAAGCACTACCCGAATCCAGGGCCCGCTCAACGCCCTGAGAAAACCAGCTATCAATCGACCGGGCAAGAAACTGCACCGAGACCAGAGAGACCAGCACCACAGGAATAATGCCCATCGCGGCAAAGGCCAGGGCCAGGCGCACCATCAGTCGCGACCCAAATACCCGCGCACGATGGCGGCGTACCGCCCGAACCACGACCCAAGACACCAGAGCCGCCATGGCGAGCACCACCACCAGATTCGCGGCTACCAGCCAAGAATAAAAACTATCTACCCGACTCTCATTGCCCGAGGCCATCGACAACAGCGCCAGAATCCCCGCCGCCATCGCAAAGACCAAAAGCAGAGACAGGCGCAGCAGAAAGCTCATGAGAGGTGCCGCCCCCCGGGTGTTGCCGAGGTCGCGGCCGCTGCCTCGGAGGCAACCGGCACCCAGCCTGTCGAAAGATTCCAGTCCGATGTGGTGAAGGCACTAATCTGTAAGGGCTTGGGCAGAGCGGTTTTGTCCAGACGCAGACGTAGACTGAGGTCAAGCCCATCGAAGACCTGCTCACCGGCTGCCACCTGCCAGCCCCGCACCACCAGGCAGTGACGGAGCGCCTCGGTAAGATCAGCAAATGTCTGCGGGGCACTACCATCGAGTCGCACCCGAAAAAACCGCGTAATCGGATGAAAGGTGAGTGCGGCCACGCGTCGATGTTCATAGACGCTTTCCCTGAGCCAAAAAAAACGCCGGCGCTGGGCACGAAACACCGACTCAAATTGCAGGGTCACCCCACGTTCAATGGCCGCCACCAGTGCCAGACTTAAGGACACGTTCACATTACCGGAAAGCGCCCACTGTCCCTCACGGTTGCGAACCAGATGGGCATCACTAAGCGTGAGACTAGCAACAGGGATCTCCGTCGGAGACGAGGCAGCATCAGAGACCGAGGCCTGCACGGCACGACTAACAAGAACAACAAAAACCAACGACTGTCCGGACCAGCGGACGAGTCGACCCAGAAACGACCGCCGGGACATGTCAGGTCAGCCGCTTTTCCAGCCGGGCATAAAAGAAGCCATCGCCCGAGACGCAGAGGGAACCATCATCCAGATAGTATGGAAGAATCTGCCCCGGTGCGGGCTTACGGATAGCATCAGGGGTCCGCGCAAGAAACTGCAGAATCTGCGTTTCTCCCTCCTGCGGGAAGACTGAGCAGGTAATGTAGAGCAGCTGCCCCCCCGGACGTAGCGCCCGCCAGAGTCGCTCCAGCAGTAGTGACTGCAAGGCAACCAGACGGTCAACCTCGGCCTCACTGCGCACCCAGGCACTCTCTGGGTGCCGCCGCACAACGCCCGAGCCAGAACAAGGCGCATCCAACACCACATGGTCATAAAGGGTGGGAAGGCCCGCAGGCCACGATGCCTGGGCAAGATCGGCCACGAACGGAAAAATCTGGCCATCACCGAATCGATGACGAATACGCATCCATTCCTTCTCAAGACGCGCTAAGCGTTTTGCCGAGGCGTCGACCGCCCAGATATCGACATCGGCCTGCTCCGACAGCAGGAAGGTCTTACCTCCGGGCGCCGCACAGGCATCTAAGACGCAATCGCCTGGGCGGATGGGCAAGAGGCCAGAGGCCCTCTGGGCCGAACTGTCTTGCACACGAAAGACACCCTCTGCGAAGCCCGGCAGACCCTCCACTGCCGCGGGCGGGGTCACCAAAGCCGTCTTATCAGAGCACCAAGAGACACGATGCCCGCGCACCCTCAGCGATTCTGACCAATCGCCCCGCTGACTCGGAGCGCCCAGATAACGAAGCACGAAGGCAGGCGGTGCCAGGGCCGAGGCGCGATGGGCCGCATAGACCTCGGCGCCCGCCCGCTGTAGCCGTTGCCAGTACCAGTCAGGGGCATTCGCCTGGGCCGTCGGCGCCATTAGATCCTGCTGTGCGGCGAGCGGGTCTGCAAGGACACGCCGCAGAACCGCATTGACAAAAGAGGCCGCCTTTGTGCCACCCAGATGGCGGGCCGCCTCTACGGCCTGGCTGACCACGATAGGATCCGGCCGATACCCTCGCTCAATGCAAGAAAAAGCCACCGCCAGCAAGGCCTGGAGTTCTGACGCAGGCGGCCTTTTTGACAGCCGGCCAAGCCGTACCAAGGTAAGACCCCAGGCACGCAGGCCGTAGGCCACGAGATCGGAGACCGCGGCGCTCTGGGATACCGGCGAACTGCGCGGGCCTGTGGGGCGCTGCGCCGCCAGAAGCGCAAGAATGGATCGACTCGCCTGCACCATCTGCCGCCACAGGGGCGGCGACGGATCGGAGAATTCTGCGCGGGCTAGCCTTGGCGTCGCCACTGCAGTGCAAACTGCCGAAGGCGATCAATCCGGTCTTCCGTGGCGGGATGGGTAGAAAACAGTCCGGCGACACCGCGACCCGACAAAGGATTCATGATCATCATCTGGGCGGTTTCGGGATGGCGCTCTGCGGCGGGAAACGCCATGCCGCGGGCATAGTGGTCGATCTTCTGCAATGCACTGGCCAGGGCCTCTGGATCTCCCGAAATCTCTGCGCCCCCCCTGTCGGCCTCAAACTCGCGGGCACGCGAGATTGCCATTTGAATAAGGCTTGCGGCCAGTGGGGCGAGAATCATCACGGCAATGCTCACCACGGGATTGGCCGGCCGGCCCTCTGCGTCTCGGCCCCCGAAGATCAGGGCAAAGTTCGCTATGGCCGAGATCGCCCCGGCCATCGTGGCGGAAATGGTTGAAATGAGAATGTCTCTATGCAGCACATGGGCAAGCTCGTGGGCCATCACACCGCGCGTCTCGCGGGCCGATAACAGCCGTAAGAGGCCCGTCGTTGCCGCCACTGCCGCGTTCTCGGGGTTGCGCCCCGTAGCAAAGGCATTGGGGGCTTCTTCATCAATGATGTAGACCCGTGGCATGGGCATCGCCGCATTTTTAGCCAACGCCTCCACCATGGTGTAAAACTCAGGCGCTGTCTGGGCATCCACCTCGCGGGCGTTATACATCTTTAAGACCATGCGGTCGGAAAACCAGTAGGCCCCAAAGTTCATCACGCCGGCAAACGCCAACGCCAACAGCATGCCGGACTGACCCCCAAGTGCGGCCCCCAGCATGCCAAACAAGGCGACAATCGTGGCCATTAACACCGCTGTTTTTACCCAGTTAAACATGGTCTTCTTGCTCCTGTAATAGATCGCCCAGAACCTCTCCGGGTTCGATCCGATAGCCTCGACAAAATTCCATGACCGGGAGCCGTTTTCCGCCCGCCTGTTGCAGCCAGCCAAGTTCTATGGCGCCTGTTTCACAAGCCACCACAAGCCCCTGGTGCGCGTCTGGCAGAGACAAGATTTCTCCCGGGCGGCCCCAGACACCTGTGGGCTCTCGCACCGAAACCCCCCCACATTTTAAGGTCTGCCCTCTATGCATACACCGTGCGGAGGGTAATGGATCTACTGCGCGAATCTGGCCAAACACTGTCAACGCCGAGGCCGCAAACCGCACCCACTGGTCATGTGCCGAGAGTTTGTGGGCATACGACACGCCCACAGACGGCTGCGCGTGCGGGCTGCGGTGATCAAAAGGCCATTCGAGGAAAAAGTCTCTGAGTAATTCAGATCCAAGGTCGAGCAGGGTTTCGTAGAGCGTGCCAAAAGTATCCGAGGCCGCAATAGGCGTCGCGCGCTGCGCCCAGACCGGGCCGGTGTCGAGACCTTCTTCCATCTGCATGAGGCAGACCCCCGTCTCTGCATCATTGGCTTGCAGAGCGCGTTGTATGGGGGCCGCACCACGCCAGCGTGGAAGAATCGATGCATGCAGGTTCAGGCATCCGCGTCGCGGGAGTTCCAGTACAGAGCGAGGCAATAAGAGTCCGTAAGCAACCACCAGCAGTAGGTCCGGCGCCTGTTGCGCCAGCCAGGCCTGGGCCTGGGCGCCTTCGGGATCTGTCACAGAAAGCCGCGTGGGCGTGCATACAGGGATGCCATGCGCCTCTGCTGTGCGCTGCACCGGTGAGGGCTGAATCTTTCGGCCCCGCCCCTGCGGCCGCCCCGGCTGGGTGAGTGCCCCAACCCAGTCAAGGGCCTGCAGCTGAGAATCGGCGAGAAGTCGCCCGAAAATTTGCGCCGAAAAATCCGGGGTGCCCGCAAAGACCAGACGCAGTCTAGCCAATGCGCGCAGTCAGTTGAGACAGCGTCTCTAGGCCACCGGCCAAAAGACCGTCTTCCTCAGGCTGAGGCAAGGCGCCGTCTCGTTCAGCCTTCACGAGCTTGTTGGCTATACGGCCTTGCTTTAGGCGCGAAAGATAATCCACAAAAACTCTGCCATTGAGGTGATCGAGTTCGTGCTGAATACAGACTGACAAGAGGCCCTCAGCAATGAACTGCAGCGGTCTGCCATCTTCGTCGAGTGCGCGCACTTCAATGCGGTCTGGGCGCGTGACCTCATCATAGATACCGGGCACAGAGAGACAGCCCTCTTGGTGGGTCTTGGTTTCCACACCCAAAATTGAAATCTCTGGGTTAATCAAGACGCGCAACGCATCTTGGGTCTCTGAGACATCAACGACGATGACACGGACATGGGCATTGACCTGCGTGGCGGCAAGGCCAATGCCCGGGGCCGCATACATGGTGTGCGCCATGTCACAGACCAGCCGACGAATACCAGCATCGACAACTGCCACGGGCTTTGCCACCGTGCGCAGCCGCGGATCTGGGTAATGAAGGAGGGGCAGGATCGCCATAAACAATAAAGAAGGGCCAAAGAGGTAGAGCGCTGGGCAGGGAGTTTTTCTCTAGTTCAATCGATAAGACGACTTATAGTACAAAACTTTGTGCCGCCTACGCTCGGGGTCTTTTCTCTCAGAAAGGTCCTGTCATGCCCACCGAACCTGCTGATCCGCCGAAGGACACGCGCGCAGCCTTCACCACCCTAAGCGTGCCGCTGGCCACGCTCGCAGCGTACGGCATCCCTCTTGCGTCGTTACACCCCCCCATGCGGGCGCTCTACGGTCGCGGAGACGTGTCGCTCTTGGGGAGGCCTTGCCTGGCGATTGTGGGTAGCCGGCAGGCAAGTGCGCAGGGGATGCGGGATGCGTCCTGGTTTGCCACAGAGGCCGCACGGGCGGGCCTGGTCATTGTCAGTGGCCTGGCCGTTGGTATCGATGCGGCAGCCCATCGCGGAGCCCTTGGGGTGGAAGGCGGCGCCACTATTGCGGTGCTTGCGCACGGGCTCGATCAGGTCTATCCCCCACGACATCGGGAGCTCGCTACGCGGATCCTAAGCCGCGGGGGTCTCCTGCTTAGCGAGTATCCCGACAGCACGGCCGCTCGGCCCTTTCAGTTTGTCCATCGCAATCGCATCATTGCCGGCATTAGTCGTGCCGTCTGTGTGATTGAGGCGGGGCACGGCAGTGGCTCGCTGATTACCGCATTAAACGCGCTGGAGCTCGGAAGAGATGTCTTTGCGGTGCCAGGGTCAGTACACACACCGCTTTCTGCGGGGCCCCATCAGCTGATTCGGCAAGGTGCCGGGCTCGTTACCACACCAGAGGAGCTGCTTTTCGATATGGGAATCATGACCCACAAACCGAAACGCCAGAACCCAGACAATCATCCTCCTAGCACGGCATCCGAAGATCCTCGAGTCGCTTCGGTGTTGCAGCTTTTGGACTGGCGCGGCCAATCGGCTGCGGTTCTTGCGACACAACTTCGGTGGAGCCTACAAGATACCTTGGTGGGTTTATTGCTCGCAGAAAACCGCGGCCTCGCGCGGCGTGTTGCAGATGGCGATTGGGTACGGTTTCAAGATCGCCAATGACTGGGGTATTCTAAAGCCCCGCTTGTCTCAGGAGTCTTTGTGTCTTCGCAGCCTGGTATCTCGCTTGTTATTGCCGAAAAGCCCTCTGTCGCCTCAGATATCGCACGTGCGCTCGGTGGGTTTTCGAAGAAAGACGATTTTTTTGAACGTGAAGACATGATCATCGGCTCGGCTGTCGGACATCTTCTAGAGATTGCCGCACCAGATCAATATGAGGTAAAGCGGGGAAAGTGGTCCTTTGCCCACCTGCCGGTGATCCCGCCACACTTTGATCTTCGGCCGTTGCCAAAGACCGAGCAGCGACTAAAGCTTCTTGCCCGACTGATTAAACGCAAAGAGGTAGTCCGGATTATCAATGCCTGTGACGCGGGACGCGAGGGCGAACTGATTTTCCGCACGATCGTGCGGTATACCAAAGCCAAGCAGCCAATTGCACGACTATGGCTGCAGTCGATGACGCCGGAGTCAATCCGCAAAGCCTTTGATCAACTCCGCACAGATGCCGATGTACTGCCCCTGGCCCAGGCAGCGCAGTGCCGCGCAGAGGCCGACTGGCTAGTTGGTATCAACGGCACGCGCGCTATGACGGCGTTTAATTCTAAAGAAGGCGGCTTTTTTCTTACCACGGTGGGACGCGTTCAGACCCCAACATTGTCTATCGTCGTGGAGCGGGAAGAGGCAATTCGTCAGTTTGTGCCTAAATCGTATTTTGAAGTCACAGCGACGTTCCAGGCGAAAAACGGTCAGTACGAGGGCAAATGGTTTGACCCGTCATTTAAGAAAAGTGACGCCGCACCAGACGCACGCGCGGAACGCCTCTGGAGTCTAGAGGCAGCCCAGGCAATCGTGACGCAGTGCCAAGGCAAGCCCGTGGTGGTGAAGGACGACGCAAAATCCTCCACGCAGGCGCCACCCGCATTATTTGATCTCACCACCTTGCAACGAGAAGCCAACGCCCGGTTTGGATTTTCCGCAAAGAATAGCCTTGGCATTGCGCAGGCGCTGTACGAGAAGCACAAGTTACTTACCTACCCACGTACAGATTCAAAGGCGCTACCGGAAGATTATATTGAGACCGTTAAGGCCACACTGAGCGCTCTGTCACAGACCGACGCCTACGGCCAGTTGTCCCGCCAGATTCTCAAGTCGCAATGGGTCCAGCCCAATAAGCGGGTCTTTGACAACACCAAGGTGTCTGATCACTTCGCCATTGTGCCCACGGGGCAGTTGCCCAAGACGCTATCAGAGCCAGAGGCCAAGATTTTCGATCTTGTCTGTCGGCGGTTTCTTGCCATTTTCTTTCCGGCTGCGGAGTACCTCAACACCTCACGCATCAGCGCCATCGAGCAACACCAGTTTCGTACAGAAGGCAAAATCCTTGTGAAGCCGGGCTGGCTGAGCGTCTATGGTCGAGAAGCGATTGCGGCCGAGGGCGCTCTGGTAGAAGTGGGCCCTGACGAGTCGGTACGCACCCTAACGGTGGAATCTCAGGGCCTGCAGACACGGCCCCCAGCCCGCTATTCGGAAGCCACATTGTTGTCGGCCATGGAGGGAGCGGGCCGTTTTGTAGACGACGACGAATTGCGTGAGGCCCTTGCGGGCAAGGGGCTTGGCACGCCGGCTACCCGTGCCGCCATTATTGAGGGGCTAATCAACGAGAAGTACCTATTACGCGAGGGCCGTGAACTCATTCCCACTGCTAAGGCGCAGCAACTCGCCACCCTCTTGCGCGGCCTGGATGTTAAGGAGCTCTCAAAGCCGGAGCTCACGGGAGAGTGGGAGTACAAGCTGCGACAGATTGAGCAGAAGGCGTTAGCGCCAGATGCGTTTATGGCAGAGATCTCACGACTCACCCAGCATATTGTCGATCAGGCCAAGAACTACAACAGCGACACCATTCCGGGTGACTACCTCACGCTGAAGACCCCATGTCCGAAGTGCGGGGGGGTAGTGAAAGAGAACTATCGGCGATACAACTGCGGGGCCTGCGACTTTTCCATCAGCAAGATTCCCGGCAGTCGCACCTTTGAGCCCGCAGAGGTCGAGACTCTATTGCAGACCGGTGCGTTGGGCCCTGTGGATGGCTTTCGTAGCAAACTCGGGCGTCCCTTTGCGGCACAGCTGCGACTCACTGCAGACCACAAGCTGGAGTTTGATTTCGGCAACGGCGGTTCTGGGGACAACGATGCGCCCGTGGATTTTTCTGCAGAGGAAAGCCTGGGCCCCTGTCCAAAGTGCCAGTCGCGGGTGTTCGCGCATGGCAGCTCTTATATCTGTGAGCACAGCGTTGGCCCGGAGAAGACCTGTGATTTTCGATCTGGGATGGTCATACTGCAGCAGTCCATTAGCCGTGAGCAGATGACCAAGCTCTTGGTCGAGGGGAAGACAAGCCTCCTAGAAGAGTTCGTATCTGCCCGCACCAAACGCCGTTTCAAGGCGTTTCTGGTCAAGACACCGGAGGGCAAGGTGGGGTTTGAGTTTGCGCCCAAAGCCGCCAAAGCAACCAGAGGCAAAAAGGCTGGTAAAACGTCCGCGGAGCCAGCCGACGCCGCGTGAGCGAAATGCTCTAGAGCGCGCTTCGCAGGGCAGAGGCTGACTGGTTCGTGACGCCCGCCCGTACATGACCTGTGGGCGCGGCCTTGGCTGCGGAATCGCAATGGCGGGTCTGGTCATCAAAAAAGAAATCTGGTTGAAATTCCTTGAGAAAGGCGCCCTTGTCGAGGCCCCCCAGGAAGAAGGCTTCATCCACATCGATCTGCCAGTTCATTAGCGTTCGGATCGCCCGCTCATGTGCGGGCGCAGACCGCGCGGTGACAAGCGCTGTGCGCAGCGTCATACGGGTTTCGGCGCCCGACTGCCGAAGGCGGTGTAAAGACTCTAACAAGGGCTTAAATGGGCCCGGAGGCAGAGGCGTCTGGGCCTGCCTGGCTTCGTGATCCACGAACGCATCTAAGCCCTGCTGCTGATAGACCCTCTCGGCCTCGTCAGAAAACAACACCGCGTCGCCGTCAAAGGCGATGCGCAGTTCGTTGGGATACCCCTCAGAGGCCTTCTGCGAGTGGGGAAACACATGGGCGGCTGGGCAGCTAGACTCGAGCGCCTGCTCGACATCAGATGCATTAGCCGACAAGAACAGAGTTGCATGCAAGGGCTTTAAATAGCGATAGGGGCTCACGCCACGTGTGAAGACCCCGCGTTGAATAGCGAGGCCGTGCGCCTGCGCAGAATGATAGACCCGTAAGCCAGAGACGGGGTCGTTGCGCGATAAGACAACCACCTCGGTCCGCTCATGAGCGGGCGCATTAAACCGTAAGAGCTTTTGCACCAGAGGAAAAGCGACCCCGGGCTTTGCGGGCTGATCAATCCGAGACCACTGTAGCTGCATGTACGCCCGGTCATCACGCTCTTCAAAGACCCGGTTCTCTTCCTCAAAATCAAACAAGGCCCGAGAGGAAATCGCAACGATGAGCTTCTGTGCAGCGGGGTCCAGCATGGAGGCAGTGGTTTTACGTGCCTTACACGTCTAAGTTCGCAACACGTAAGGCATTGGTCTCAATGAAGATCCGACGCGGCTCTACCTCTTCTCCCATCAGGGTATTAAAGATGCCATCGGCGGCTATGGCGTCTTCGATTTTTACTTGTAGCAGCGTTCGCGTTTCGGTGTTCATAGTGGTCTCCCAGAGTTGCTCGGGATTCATTTCACCCAGCCCTTTGTAGCGCTGTTTTGAGACACCTTTCTCCGCTTCCTGTAAGAGCCAGGAAATCGCCTGCGAGAAGTTCGCGGCCACGACAGATTTTTGTTGCTCGCCCGCGCCTCTTTTTACGGTCGTGCCTCGGGGAATCGCCGCAGCCAGGGTCTCACTGGCCTGATGCAGCTGTTGATAGTCATCGCTCTGTATAAAGCCTTGATCAATAATGGTGCGACGCATATTGCCGTGCACATTTTTTTCAATACGGAGTCGCCAGAGCTCAGACTGATTGTCGAGATCCGCAAGAACCCGGACTGTATGGGTATCGCCAATCGCCTTGTTCTGATCATAGAAATTCATCAGCCGCTGGGCGCTGCCCATTGCCGCATCGGCATCACGCAAGTCAATGACGAGGCCATCTAGGAGTGCTTCTGTAATCCAGGGATCGATCAGACGCGACACCCGTTGAATCACAGTTCGCGCCTGAAAAAACGTGTTGGCGAGAGCCGTGAGGTCGACAATTTCGGTGCCATCGGGCCGCACAAGCCGCGCGTCCTTCGTGGCCAGCGTGAGAAGGTAGGCCTGCAACTCGTGATCATCTTTGATGTAACGCTCGTCTTTCTGATGCTTGACCTTATAGAGCGGTGGTTGGGCAATATAAATATGTCCACGCTCGACGAGTTCTTTCATCTGCCGATAAAAGAATGTCAGCAGTAGCGTGCGAATGTGTGAGCCATCCACATCGGCGTCGGTCATGATGATAATGCGGTGGTAACGAAGTTTGTCGGGGTTGTACTCATCGCGACCAATGCCTGTACCCAGTGTCTGTATGAGTGTGACGATTTCTTGGGAGGCCACGAGCTTGTCAAACCGGGCTTTTTCCACATTTAAAATCTTGCCCTTCAACGGGAGGATGGCCTGGAATTTACGATCCCTCCCTTGCTTCGCAGAGCCGCCAGCGGAATCGCCCTCTACCAGATAGAGTTCTGCCTTTGCAGGATCGCGTTCCTGGCAGTCAGCGAGTTTCCCGGACAGGCCAAAAGAGTCCAACACCCCTTTGCGGCGTGTGAGTTCCCGCGCCTTGCGGGCGGCCTCACGCGCACGCGCGGCATCGACAATCTTGTTACAAATCGCCTTTGCTTCGGTGGGGTTCTCTAAGAGGAAGGCTTCGAGCGCGGTCGCGACAATATCCTCGACGGGCTGCCGTACTTCGCTAGAGACCAGCTTGTCTTTGGTCTGAGAGGAAAACTTTGGTTCAGGCACCTTAATCGATAAGACACAGGCCAGACCCTCCCGCATATCGTCACCGCTGGTTTCTACCTTGGCTTTTTTCGCGAGTTCTTGGTCTGCGATGTACTTATTAATGACACGGGTCATGGCGGCCCGCAGTCCGGTGAGGTGGGTACCGCCATCCTTCTGCGGAATATTATTGGTAAAGCACAGCACCTGCTCAATATAAGAGTCACTCCACTGCATGGCTACCTCAACGGCCACGCGGTCTTTTTCAGCACTCGCTGCAAAGATTTTCTGATGCAATACCGCTTTAGACCGATTAATATAGCCAACAAACCCGGCAACACCACCTAAAAAGGCAAAATCCTCTTCCGTTGCTGTGCGTTGATCGATGAGACGGATATTAATACCGTTATTTAAGAAACTGAGTTCACGCAGGCGTTTTGCCAGAATCTCGTAAGAGAACTCCACATGACCAAACGTTAGTTTGCTCGCCAAAAAATGCACCTCTGTGCCGTGGCGGTCTGTCTGTCCAGTCACCTTTAGCGGTTCTACCCGCTCACCGTGACGAAACTCCATATGATGCACGTGCCCTTGCCGCTTAATGGTAAGTCGAAGCCATTCAGACAAGGCATTTACCACCGAGACGCCTACGC
>JBDLQX010000085.1:0-5564 GCA_039800345.1 Pseudomonadota bacterium
CGGGATGTCCTCGCAGCCAGGCGGCATTGCGTAAGGGATACCAGGTCCAGCAGACGAGCGCTCCGAAGGCAAGGATTACGCCTAAGAAAAACTCTTCGGGGCTGCGGCCCGAGGCTGTGAAAGCTGCATACTCCGCCTGATGCACCAGACCAATGCCAACAAGAATGAGGGCAAGCGGGGGCAGCAGTCGTGACCAGGCAACGCGCGCCTCTGCGGCCTGCCCCTGCCGCGTACCCATTGCACTACTGGCCTGTAGGTTGGCCGTCACGGCAATCACCACAGGAAGCGTACCGATGATGAGCGTTGTAACGGGTCCTCCGGTCCGCTGAATCGAAGCGGCAAGAAAGCCGTAATAAAAGAGATTTCCCACCAGAGAAAGATGCAGCGCCGCGCGCCAATCAGCCCGCGAAAGCGCACGTAAGGCCTTACGGTCGAGCCAGGCCAGAGGCAGACAGATAAGCCCAAAGGCGAGATACCGGGCCACCGACTGCACCACCGCCGGATACTCGGGCAGCATCAAGGGCACTACAAAGACCAGGCCCCAAAAGAGCCCGGCGGCCAGCCCAAAAAGACTTCCTGAGAGAATCATGCTGAAAAGGCCCCGATGGCCCTCGACGCATCACGAAAGGAATACGCCATGACCCGCTCTACCCAGCCCACTCTGACGGATGTCGCCACCCGCGTACGCCAGAGCTTTGCCCGCCAGCAGGCGATGGCACTGATCCGGGCGGAAATGTCTGAGGTTCGGCACGGACAGACCGAGATCCATGTAGCCCACTGGGAGGGCATTGAACAGCAGCATGGATTTGTACACGGCGGCGTCGTGGGCATGATTGCCGATTCGGCAGCGGGCTACGCCGCCATGACGGTCGTACCCGAGACCGCCTCGGTACTCACCGTGGAATACAAGATGAACCTGGTCTCTCCCGCAGACGGAGAAATGCTGATTGCCCGGGGCCGCGTGGTGCGTCCGGGCCGTACGCTGGTCATTACCCAGGCAGAGGTCTTTGCTAAAAAGGCGGGCCAAGAGACGCTCTGTGCCCTCATGCAGCAGACCATCATGGTGATGCACGGCAAAGGCGAGAAGTAAGCACGGTTTACGAGAAGAACGCAGTGAGCCGTGCGACCCCCTCTTGCAGTTGAACGAGGGGTTTGGGAAACGAGACCCGCAGGTAACGGTGGGCATCCACCTCGGTGAAATCTTTTCCTGGTGCCATGAGAACACCCACCTCATCGCAGAGTGCCTCACACAAGGCATAGCTGTCATCGGTCACGGCAGAGACATCGAAGAATCCATAGAAGGCGCCTTCGGGCTGGGCCGGTAGTCGAAAGC
This sequence comes from Pseudomonadota bacterium, assembly GCA_039800345.1. GTDB lineage: Bacteria > Pseudomonadota > Gammaproteobacteria > Burkholderiales > Burkholderiaceae_A > Hahnella. The sequence continues at coordinate 1,334 of JBDLQX010000085.1, forward strand.
CCAAGCCCTGCAGGGCAGGCAGGAGGTAATGCGCCTGGGCCACATACCGGGCACGATAGTCATCGGCCACACGCCTGCTTTCGGGAAGAAAGGCAGCAATGGCTGCCCTCTGCGAGAGGGTAGAGGGCGAAATAAAAAGGTTCTGCGAGAGCCGCTCAATGGCCGGCATGAGGCGGTCGGGTACCACCAGCCAGCCTAGGCGCCATCCGGTCATCGAATAGGTCTTTGAAAAACTGTTCACTGAGATCACGTTCTCGCTTAAGAAAAGCAGCGACCGACGATGGCCTGCGAAGACCAGTCGCAGATAGATCTCATCGGCAATCAGCCAGCCCGCGCGGTCCTCGATGACCTGAAAAATCTTTTCGGCCTCCACCTCTGAGACCATGCATCCGGTGGGGTTCGCAGGACTCGCCAAAAGGAGTGCGCGTGTTTTCGGGCCCCAGGCCTTGGCCACCTCTTCGGCGGTGGGCTGAAACTGGTTCTCCGGCCGCACCTGTAGGGTCTTGGGTACACCTCCCAGGGCCAGGACAAACTGTCGATTACACGGATAACCAGGGTCGGTAATGAGAACCTCATCACCTGGATTAATCACGGCGGCTAGCGCAAGCAGTAGGCCCGCAGAGGCACCTGCGGTAACGGCAACTCTGCCCGGTGACACATGGATCGCATCACGATCAAGATAGTCGTGCGCGATGGCCTCGCGTAATGCCACAAGGCCGATGGCGGAGGTGTAATGAATACGGCCCTCAGCGAGTGCCGCTGCGGCCGCCGCAATGACCGGGCCGGGCGCTGGAAAATCGGGCTCCCCCACCACCATACTCACCACTGGCGGCGCGTCTTTGGGCCGGCGCTCGGCACGGCCCATGATCTCCATGACATAAAACGGACGAATCGCCTCAGCCCGCGCGGAGGCCACCGCAAGCCGAGACATTAGGCGGCCTCGCGTGCTGCCTTACGACGCTCGTGCTCTACGAGATAGCGCTTGCGCAGGCGAATACTCTTCGGCGTGATCTCAACCAACTCATCGTCAGCGATAAATTCCACCGCCTTCTCGAGGGTGAGCTGAATTGGGGTCACGAGGTCGATATGCTCATCCTTGCCAGAGGCCCGCACGTTGGTGAGCTTTTTCTCTTTCACGGGATTCACGACGAGGTCGTTATCTCGGGAATGAATACCAATAATCATGCCCTCATACAAGACATCACCCGGCGAGACAAACATACGGCCCCGCTCCTGCAATTTCCATAAGGCATAGGCCACCGCCTGGCCATCGTCCTGAGAGACCAAGACGCCGTTACGACGCTCGGACAACTCGCCCTTGTAGGGGCCATAGCTATCGAAGATATGGCTCATGAGGCCCGTACCGCGGGTCATGGTGAGGAACTCGCCCTGAAAGCCAATGAGTCCCCGCGCGGGCATCCGATACTCCAGCCGCACACGACCCTTATCGTCCGGCACCATATCCAGAAGATCGCCCTTGCGCAGACCCAGGGTCTCCATCACTGGGCCCTGATGCTCCTGTTCCACATCCACGGTCAGCATCTCATAGGGCTCAAGCCGCTCACCCTGAGCGTCTTCTTTGAAGACCACCCGCGGACGAGAGACGGCCATCTCATACCCCTCACGGCGCATATTCTCTAGAAGGATGGTGAGATGGAGTTCGCCCCGGCCAGATACCTTGAAGGTATCGGTATCTGTGCCGAACTCGACCCGCAGCGCCACATTTGCCTTTAGTTCGCGCTCAAGGCGCTCACGAATCTGCCGGCTGGTGACAAACTTTCCTTCTCGCCCCGCCAAAGGAGAACTGTTCACCATAAAGTTCATCGAGAGCGTGGGCTCATCGACCTTGAGCATCTCAAAGGGTTCGACCGTGCCAGGATCACAGACGGTGGTACCGATATTCAACGCATCAATGCCATTGATCAGCACGATGTCGCCGGCCTCGGCCTGCTCCACGGTCTCACGCTCAAGGCCCTTGAACTTCAGCACCTGATTCACCCGGGCTTTAATCGGTGTGCCCTCGGGACCATCCTGAATCACCACCTCTTGCAGCGGCTTAATTTTTCCGCGGGCCACCCGCCCGATACCGATCTTGCCCACATAGCTGCTGTAATCCAGAGAGCAGATCTGCAGGCGCAGGGGTCCGTCACTATCATCATCGCGTACGGGCACATACTTCAGTACCGACTCAAAGAGGGGGCGCATATCGGTGCCCGGCGTAGCATGGTCGAGACTGGCAAAGCCCTGTAAGGCAGAGGCATAGACCACAGGAAAATCGAGTTGCTCTTCGGTCGCACCGAGCTTGTCAAAGAGATCGAAGGTCTGACTCACGACCCAGTCGGGGCGCGCACCCGGACGGTCGATTTTGTTCACCACCACAATGGGCTTGAGCCCTTGCGCAAGAGCCTTTCGGGTGACGAAGCGGGTCTGAGGCATGGGGCCCTCCACCGCGTCGACGAGCAGCAAGACACCGTCAACCATCGACAAGACCCGCTCCACCTCGCCGCCGAAGTCGGCGTGTCCCGGGGTATCCACAATATTGATGTGCGTGCCGTCGTATTCCACCGCACAGTTCTTAGCAAGAATCGTGATGCCGCGCTCCTTCTCGAGGTCGTTGGAGTCCATGACCCGTTCGTTGAGCGCCTGGTGGGCGCGAAAGGTGCCCGACTGCTGCAGGAGTTTATCGACCAACGTGGTCTTACCGTGGTCAACGTGGGCAATGATGGCGATGTTGCGCAACTGGCGCATGGGATGAATCTCCAAGAGAAGGGGTAGACGAAGAATCAGAGGCCACGAGTCGCTTTGGACTTAAGACCCCCAGAGAAAAATGACCGACACCCAGAAAACGCTGGCTTGGGTCTTTAACACGAATACCCTGGCCGTCGGCAGGGTGGGGTATGGAAAGAGCACAGGAGAGGCGACGGCCCTGTACGAAGTCTCTGGCCTGCTCGCCTGAGAGGGCCACCTCGGGCCACGAGGCGATCAGGGCATCGACGGGCAACAAGAATCGATCAAGCCGTGTGAAGTCGGCAGGAGCGTCCCCGGATAACGGACTCGACTGGGCCTGACTGATGATCGCTTCCATGGTGACGAGATCGGCCTCACCAAACTCTGCCAAGCCCGTGCGACGCAGGGCCGTCAGGTAGGCGCCACAACCCAGCCGCATACCGATGGATTCGGCGAGACTGCGAATATAGGTGCCCTTCGAGCAGCGCACGTCAATCACAAGGTCTGGGCTCTGCCAAGACACCAGCGCTATGGCATAGACCGTGATCGACCGGGGCGCACGCGCAATATCCTGCCCCTCTCGTGCATAGGCATACAAGGGACGCCCCTGGTGCTTCAGCGCGGAATACATCGGGGGCGTTTGCAGCTGCGTCCCGGTGCAGTCAGCCAGGGCCTGCTGCACCTGAGCAAGGCTACAGCCCACCGAAACAGGAGAAGTCAATGCGCCTTCTGCATCGCCGGTGCTGCTCGTCTGGCCAAGCCGAATCGAAGCGCGGTAAGACTTATCGGCATCGAGACCCACCTGCGCAAACTTGGTTGCCTCACCAAACAAGATGGGCAATAGGCCACTCGCCATAGGGTCGAGCGTGCCGCCGTGGCCAGCCTTCTGTGCCCGAAAGAGGGCCTTGACCCTGCCCAGCAACTGGGTAGATGACGGGCCCAACGGCTTATCGACAAGCAACACGCCGTGCACCGGACGACGGGCTGGGCGCTCAGACAACCCAGGCTGACGCGGTGCCGATCTCATGATGCCGTCGGGTCGGTCTGATCGCTCAGACGGGCGGCTGCATCAATCAGCTGACTCATGGCTGCCCCACGGGCGACGGAGTCATCGCGCACAAAATGGAGCTCCGGGGTCTGATGGATCTGCAGCATTCGTCCAAGACGCGCCCGCAAAAAACCACGGCTGGCCGCAAGCCCTTGGGCGGTGCGTTGCTGCTGGTCTGTGGTGTCGGGAAGCACCGAGTAAAAAATCTTCGCATGCGAGTAGTCGGGGCTCACCTCCACTTCGGTGAGCGTTACCAGCCCAATGCGAGGATCTTTCACCTCCGTCATGAGGAGCAGCGCCAGATCCTTCTGGATCTGGTCGGCCACCCGAAAGCCCCGGCCGATGGCAGCGCTAGAGCGTTCGGGCGATTTCCTGGATCTCGAAGACTTCAAGCTGGTCTCCTTCCTGAATGTCATCGTAGTTCTTCAGGGTCAGGCCGCATTCAAAGCCTTCTTT
>JBDLQX010000086.1:0-4509 GCA_039800345.1 Pseudomonadota bacterium
ACCTGCGGCATGTGCACTGGCGTGTCTGTGCCGATTGGCTCTACGGGCATCTGCTCGATGGCGACCTGGCCTGCAATCATTTGTCATGGCAGTGGGTGGCGGGTACCTTCAGTACCAAGCCTTACCTGTTTAATGCCGAGAACGTGGCGCGGTATGCTGCCCCGTCTTGGCAGTGTGCGGGAAGCCCGCTAGATACCTCTTACGAGCATCTCGAGATGATGGCGCGCGGGGAAGAGGAGGTCGGGCGTCAGCGTTTCGAAGCGCTGGCCGCTGTGCCATCGCGGGCGGCGTTTGCGGTGGAGGTACCGGATCTCTATGCGCGACCGCCCGAGGCGTTGTCTGAGGGTTTTTTTACAGACGCGCAGCTTTTACTGGCTGCTATCGGTGCGTCTGCTGCGCAAGAAGGCCCTTTGTACATAGACCTCGTGCATGCCTGGTCTATGGTCTCGCAGTGTCGCGTCTGGCGTTCAGATACAGACCAGCCTTGCCTACGCGTAGGGGTGGTGCATTTGCCGGGCCGCAGGCAGTTTCCGTGGTCTGCCCGTCGGTGGGGTTTTGTACTCGAACGGCTACGCGCCATCTGTGACTTCGTGTTTGTTGGCGATACTGCAGTCTTATTGGACGGGCTAGGCGGTTTAGAAGGCGTCGAGATCGCGAGCTACGGGCAGCCCGGGTGTCCAGCGACGGCCCAGGTATTTCGGGCTGCTGGCGTGCGGCAGTTTGACCCGCCTGCTTTTCTTACCGAGCCTTCTCGACCCTGCCGCTCGTTCTCGCAATTTATTCGGGCGGTGGATCTTGTGGTTCAATAATCAAATGCGATTAAGTCCCGCCCACATTGACGCCATTCTCCAGGTGACCCAGCAGGTGGTAGGGCCCTCTGCACGTATCGTTTTGTTCGGCTCTCGTACCAACGATGATCTCCGGGGGGGCGATGTCGATCTTATGATTGAGGTGAAAGACGAGGTGGCTGAACCCGCCCTCGTGATGGCACGGATTGCCAGCCGAATCTCTCGGCGAATGGATGGGCGTAAGGTTGATGTACTTCTGAAGGCGCCGAATCTTTCCATTCAGCCAATTCATGCGGTGGCTGAGCAAACTGGGATTGTTCTATGCGGTTAGAAACAGCGCTTAGATTGCGTTTGGAGTTTCTCTCTCGGGTAGTACAAAAAGAGGCGCAATACCTGCAAGAGACGGCCGACCGTCTTTTTGTTGCCCCGCTTACGCCCGACGCGTTAAAACGAATTTCTGATGACTCTCTTTTGGCCGAGAGACTCGATGCCTTTGTGAGCCGGTTCGGGCGATTACAAGACACCCTTACAGATAAGTTTCTGCCTGCGTTGCTTGATGCCATGGCAGAGCCAAAAGCGTCTGCCATTGAGAATTTAGATCGGGCAGAGAAGCTCGCTTGGATTGATTCGACTGATGAGTGGCTAGAGCTCAGAAAATTGCGGAACCAGATGATTCATGAGTACATAGAAGACCTGGTGGTTCTGTCGAGCGCGTTAATGTCTGGCCAGCGCTTTGTATCGAAATTGTCGTCGGCAACGGAGGTATTTGTCGCCAACGCAAAAAGGCGTATCGAAGCGTCGTAGAGAACTTGCTGTTTCGATGGTTTACAGCACGTGGCCCACTGCCGCGAGTAAGAGCAAGAAGCCGACCGTGGCACTGAGATGCAGTCGAAGCGTCAGCCATTCTTTGGGCCACCCCAATTGCTGTCCATTTCTCAGGTCCACCAGATAGAGCGCGAACGTGAGCGCCGCAAAAGCCACCCAACGCATGGCGCCCTCGGGAAAGAACCAGATGAGCCACGCCACGAGAGACGGCAAAACGCTGTACTGAAGCAATCGTTTGCGTTGGCCTGGCGCGAGACTCGGGTCTGTCAGGGCAATACCCCAAGACACCGCACCGACAAAGCTCAGGATGGCAACAGCATAGAGGGCGAGCCCCTCACGGGCCAAACTCTGCAGGGCCGTGTTGCCACTGTATAAAGAGACCGCTGTAAGCCCCAGAAAGGGCAGTAGGCCTCCGTAACCGAGTTGTCGCGCTGTGCGCAAGACATCGGGTGAGAGCGAGTTCATAACCGAATTCTAGCGGCTTCCATGCCGCACGCCTGATTGCGCTAAAATGCAGGTCCGCGGAGAGTTGGCAGAGTGGTCGAATGTACCTGACTCGAATTTCACCGCAGGTGAAATCGGCGAAGGGTAACTTTGCGAAGCAAAGTTATGCCGAAGCCAATATCAGGCGGCGAGCCTGATTGAGCTAAAATGCAGGGCCGCGGAGAGGTGGCAGAGTGGTCGAATGTACCTGACTCGAAATCAGGCGTGCGGGTAACCGCACCGTGGGTTCGAATCCCACCCTCTCCGCCACAGGATTCGAACTCGGCCAATCGGTACGTCCAGCCAAAGAGTTTTGCTAGGCGGTCTGTTTGGCCCGTGTTGAAGGCCCCTTAGCTAGTTTCTCAGCCATGCGAGTCTGCCAGCCAGGCCCAGTCGCCTTCCATCGTTCGATGACATCCGGTGGTAAACGAAGGCTAATCATTTGCCGCGGGTTCACTGCTTTTGGTCTTCCCCCTTTCTTCAGCGTGGCTCGAGCCAACATATCTTCGGTTAGTTCGGGAAGTTCCTTGTATTCATGAGGTTTGATCACATACGAATCGACACGCTTGAGATCAGAGCCCAAGGTACGGCGCAAGGCGGGTTTGCTCACGATCGTTTGCCTTTCTCATGCTGAAGATGTGGCGATCCGCGCCACGCGGGGTATATCCAATGACTACGACGCGACCGTTGAGAAGTCCGAAGCAGATTATTCGCACTTCACCGTATTCTTTACGCTCGTCTGGAATCTCAACGGTGACGCCTTGGAAAACTATTGCAGCATCTTCAAAGTCCAGTCCACGTTCGACAAGGGTCTTGTCACGCTTCATTGGATCGTAAAGAATTCGCACAGGTTATTGTATATACAATAATGGGTATCTGTAAAGGGGTTGGGATCGCAAGTTCGAATCTCCGAACCCATCAAAACTTTATTTATTTTGACCCCAGCAAGTTAGCGAAGCGACCCCTACCGGGGCCGCCCTGCAAGGACTGAGTGAGTTCTAAGTCTGGATTTGACCGAGCCAATTGGATGGAGCGCTAGTCGTTAGATCGCGCAGCGCCCATGAGTGTCTGCAGGTCGGTAGGGATAGGCATTGTTTGGAAGGGGCTGACGTCGGTCCCTCCGGTGTTGCCCGCCGGAACCAAGCCGAAGGCGGTTTTTGTCGCGGCGCCGAAGATACGGAAGAGTTGCCCAGCGACCTCCTTGCCGCTCGGCTGGCGCAGTCCCCAGCGCATCATCAGGAAATGGGTTTGGGTGTGCAGCCACGTTGAGTTCTGCCCAAGAATATGCGCACGCTCCAAGTGCCGAAACGCAAGGTGCGGATCGCCGTCGGATTCAGCCCGTGCAGCTGAAGCAACTTCGAGGTCCCAGTGGGGTTTGATTCGGTCGTAGTAACTCTTCATGCTGAACCTCGCCTGTTCGTTGTCGTCATGCAGCAGTATTCGATGGAGACGCATGTAACTGCAATCCCAGTGCCGCGATGACCTTCATGATAGTTGCAAACTCTGGATTGCCTTCCGCAGAGAGCGCTTTGTAGAGACTCTCGCGCCCCAACCCTGCGTCACGGGCAATCTGGCTCATACCCTTGGCGCGTGCAATATCGCCGAGCGCAGCGGCGATCAGTGCGGAGTCCCCTTCTTGAAGCGCCGCTTCCAGATAGGCTGCCATATCCTCATCGGTGATGAGGTGCTCGGCAGGATCCCAAACACGGGTTTTGGTTTTGGTCATGTTTACGACTCCTTCAAATCTTTTGCCAATACCTTGGCGTTGCGGATGTCCTTGTCCTGAGTGGACTTGTCGCCTCCAGCCAGCAAGACAATCACGACCTCGCCGCGCTGGACGAAATAGATCCGGTACCCGGGCCCGTAATCAACCCTCAGTTCCGACACGCCATCGCCTACCGGCTTGGCATTGCCTGCGTTGCCGAGAGACAAGCGCCGGATACGGATGTCAATGCGGGCACGGGCGACGCGGTCTCGCAGTCCCGAAAACCATTTGACGTAGGCTTCAGTCTGCTGGATCTGGATCATACCTTAATGTATCCTATGGGAAACATTTCCGTCAAGCTCGGCTTGAAGCAGCTTGTGAGTTCGAATCCCCGACCCCACCAGAACTTGATTCATTTTGACCTCAGCAAGTTAGCGAAGCGACCCCTGCTGGGCCGCCAGAACAAGTCCTGCCAACTCGCTCATTCGGGTTGCCAGGCGCTCAGAGCCCCCCATCACGTGGGGCTTTTTGCTTTGGGCTCCTGACTGACCCCATCGCCACCCACCCTCGAAAACCGTCTCAAACCCCGTTTTGTCTCAGGACCTCCTGACTTTTTCGCCATGGTACGGGGGCAGGGGTCGCTGAAAAATCGGAGGGTTTCAGGCCGTAGTTAATCTTCAGATTTGCGTGGCATGCGGCCGGTTCGCA
>JBDLQX010000087.1:0-2695 GCA_039800345.1 Pseudomonadota bacterium
TTTCCCGCAATTATCATCGCGGGATTCTTGATTCTCTACGCAGGCATGAACTCTATTGCTGCGCGGATGCAGTGGCTCTGGACCTCTGCCTTTGACCAGATTCGAATGATTCTTGGGTTGCAATAAATGGGTGACCAAGATTCCGACTTAGAAAAGACCGAAGAACCTACCGCGCGAAAACTCGAGAAGGCGCGGGAGGAAGGGCAGATTGCCCGGTCAAAAGAACTGCCCGCCGCCGCAGAACTTGTCATCATCCTTGCGGTGTTGCTCCTTGCAGGTGCCTGGTTCTTAAGCAACATCAGCCAGAACTTTTCCTCCGGCTTTCGATTTGATTTTCGCAGCCTCGATACCCCGATGCTGCTGCCGGGCATTTTCGCGCGGGCGATGTTCTATGCGTTTCTGATCATCACACCAATCTTTGCGGTGAGCTTTGTGGTCGCGATCTTGTCATCCACGGTGACTGGCGGCTTTAACTTCACCTGGAAGGGTATCGAGCCCAAGTTCAGTAAGCTCAGCCCCATAGCGGGCATCAAGCGGATGTTTGGGCTCAATGCCCTGGTGGAGCTCGGCAAGGCGATTCTGAAGTTTCTGGTCGTTGCCGTGGCGCTGTACTTTGTGATCTCGATGCAGATTCACGACTTTCTTACGCTGGCTGATATGGCGCTAGAACCCGCCCTGGCCCGATCTGCTGAATTAATTGGCATCTCTTCTCTTATTGTTGCCTGCACCCTCATTCTCATTGCGCTTATCGATGTGCCCTATCAGAAGCACGAGTTTAATGAGCGCATGAAGATGACCAAGCAGGAAGTCAAGGACGAGATGAAGGACGTTGAAGGGCGCCCCGAGGTCAAACAAAGAATTCGTCGGCGTCAGATGGAGATGGCCGCAAACCGCATGATGCAGAAGGTGAAGGATGCCGATGTGGTCATTACCAACCCGGAGCACTTCTCGGTGGCCTTGGCCTATGACCCTAATGGCGACGATGCACCTATCGTCTTGGCCATGGGGGTCGATGAATTGGCCTTCCGGATTCGCGAAGAAGCGAAAAAGCACGGCATCGAGATTTTTGCGGCCCCCCCGTTGGCGCGTGCCCTCTACTTTACCTCCCAGATTGACCAGCCGATTCACCATGAGTTGTACTATGCGGTGGCGCAGGTAATTGCGTATGTCTTTAACATGAACACCGCAAGCCCCGATGGATCCGTACCGCAGAAACCTCGCCCCGAGGTTCCCGAGTCGATGCAGTTCGATGTCAACGGAAAGTCCACCGTGGTTCCGTAGTGTTTTGGTAACGGTTCAGTAAATTTTGTCTGAGGATGCCTTGACCACCGATAGCCCCCTCTCTTCATCACCCCCGACAGCCAACATTTTTTTTCGCCCCGGAGACCAGGCCCGGCTTGACCGACTGGTGCGTGCCGTCTCTGAGGAGGCCAGTAGCGTTGCCCTGGTCTCAGACAGCGATGCCGTGCTTGACCACTATGGCCGTATGCTGGCCGAAGAGTTGCGGTCTACCGCTAAGGTAGCTGTAGAGATTTATTCACCCGACAGCACCGATGCCTTGATGGACCGGTTTAACCGCATCCTGGCAAGCATGTCGGTCTCCGAGGCCCTCAAGGCGCAAGGCTCTACGGCACCTGCCCGACTGTTGTTAGTCTATGACGGCCGAGCCACCGGGGTGCGCGAGATGCAACTGTTGGCACGGTTATTAAAAGATTTTCCCGGGGCCAACACCCGCGTGGCCCTGCTGCTGCATACGCATGCAGAGGCTGGTAAAAAGATTGATGCCTTTGGAAAGCGGATGGTGCGTTGGGACGTGCAGCGTCCCAGCCCAGAGGAGGCGCAGGCGCTGCTCACCACCGCGACAGCCCAGGGCCAGGGGCAGGAGGCCCAGGCCTTGCTCGCCTACCTCGGTGACCAAGACGAGGCCAGCCGCACCATGCAGGAAACCCTGCGGGTGCTCGCCCGTGCCGATGAGGCCTTGGCCACACCGCCGCCTGCTTTCGTAGCCCCAAACCCGAGCGCGGCAAGTCAGACCGCGGCTGCCTCGACCCTGGCCGCCCTCACTGCCCGTGCTGCCCGCCCCGAGCCGGCCTTTCAGGAGCCTGCGGCAGCAGAGTCTCCGATGCAGGTGGACCCAGCACTAGCGGCAGCGGCCCTGGCGGCGGTTCAGCCCAAGAAACGCATGCCCACTATTTTGTTGGTGGCGCTTGTGGCCCTGGCCGCCTCGGCCATGCTCACGATCTGGCAGCGTCTTCCCGACGACTCGGCAAGTAAGACGAAGGCGCCGCCCGCGGTTGGCGGAGCGTCTCCTGCCGCGCAGCCGTCAGCAAGTGCGGCCGCAGATCCGGCGCCTGCCCCAGGTGCCCCAGGTGCCCCAGGTGCCCCAGGTGCCTCGGTTGCCTCAGGTCCCGCGGGCCCCGCTGGTGCAGGGCCAACGCCTGAGCCCTCGAGCCCCGCGGGCCCGATGGCGTCTGTGGCGACGTCTCCTGCAGCGTCGCCATCGGCCTCTTCTGCGCCTGGCCCTGCGTCTTCAGTCCCACAAAAAGGGCTGGTAGGCCCGGTGCCGGTACCCGAAGATTCAGACCCAGCCGCGCGTCTGGCTGCAAAGGTGGTGCCTGCTGCTACCCCATCTCCTGCACCTTCTGCTTCGCCAAAGTCCGTCGCCGCAAGCAGTGCGCCCGCAAAATCGCCGGGC
>JBDLQX010000088.1:0-4761 GCA_039800345.1 Pseudomonadota bacterium
CATGGGCTCAGCACGCGAGGCACTGCGTGCCACCCTCGGCATCGCCCTGCTCTTGGTCACACTGCTGCTTTCAGGCTGTGCAACACGGCAGGTATCAGACGATGCAGTAGATATGGGTGAAAGAGGTGGGCCGACGGTCTCGGGCCGGTTCGGCCTCAAGGCATCTTTTCTGCCGGAGCCTGCGCAAGGACGGTTTGAATGGCGATGGCGAGGCCACCAAGACCATGAGGTCTTGGTACAAGACCCTTGGGGGCAGGTACAAGGCATCTTTCGTCGATCATCAGCCGCACCGGGACCCTGGGCAGGCTGGTCACTCACCGATGGCCGCGGCAGACGGCTGTTACCGGAATCCCGCAGTAACTGGCCAGAGGCGTCGCAGATGACGCCCGAGGCGCTCACCGCACTCGCAGAGATGTTAGACACCCTGGGCGAGCGGCTGCGCCCGGGCCCAGACGGTGCGGCTACCGGCCCCGACCCCACCGCTGCCTTTAGCCTGCGGCAGGCGCAGGCAGACCACTGGATAGAACTACGGGTCGTGAGAGACGCCCAAGAGACACTTCCCTGCAGGCGGCCCGCCCCCTGCTAACGCACCAGATGGCAACCACGGAAAGCGCACAGACAACCCAGACCGCTGCGGTTCCCGCCAAGCTCAACCTCTTTCTACACGTCACCGGACAGCGGCCGGATGGCTACCACCTGCTTGAAAGTGTTTTTGTCGCCATCGACTGGTACGACACCCTCGAGGTCTCGGTAGACAACTCCGGGAAGATTCAGCGCACGGGTGATATCGACTGGCCGGAAGATAAAGACCTGGCCGTGCGGGCGGCCCAGGCACTCTATGGCCAGGGCCGAAGGGATGGCCGATTACCGGCCCATGCGGGATGTCACCTGATGCTAAAAAAAGCAATTCCCCACGGTGCGGGCCTAGGCGGCGGCAGTGCCGATGCGGCCTACACCCTGCGCCTTCTGAATGCGTTGTGGCAGTTGCACTACCCCACTGCCAGCCTTGCGGCAATCGGTCTTGGCCTAGGGGCGGATGTCCCCTTCTTTCTAGGCTCCCCATCGGCCCATGTACGGGGCATCGGTGAGGACATCGTGGACTATCCCATGGCAGCCCAGACCTTTGTGGTTGTGGTGCCGCCGGTGCAGGTACCGACAGCGGCAATCTTCGGAGATGCCAGGCTGGTGCGTTCGACCCTGGCTCTTCCCCCACAGGCCCTTCGTGAGGCCGCCACCGCCCCGGTATGGACGCTTGGTCACAACGACCTGCAGGCCGTCGCCAGCCTGCAGTTCCCGACGATTGCCCAGTATTTGTCACAGATGCAAGACTGCGCCATCGCGCTTGGCCTGCCGCAAGAGGCCTGCCGCATGAGCGGTAGCGGCAGTGCGCTCTTTGTCAGTTGCGCGGATCGTCCCCAGGCAGAGACGCTTGCAGCGAGACTCTCCGTGCATTTCGGACAGTCCCAAAGCGGGTCCCATAACAAGCCCCAGAGCCCGTCCCAGGGTAAAAAATCACCCGTTACAATCCGAGTCTGTCAGCAGCATTTCTGATTTTTGGATCAGTAAAGGTACGATAGAGCCCGTACGACATTGCTCTGGGGAGTCGCCAAGTTGGTTAAGGCACCGGATTTTGATTCCGGCATTCGAGGGTTCGAATCCTTCCTCCCCAGCCACTCTCTCTGACCCACGAACGATCCGCCTCCGCCCACACCGCCATGGTCGACCGCATTGCCAGCAAAAACGGATCCCATGATGGGGTGATGCTCTTCACCGGCAGTGCCAACCCTCGACTTGCGGCCGATGTCGCGAAGTGCCTCTCCATTCCGTTGGGTCGGGCCAACGTGGGGCGGTTTTCCGACGGTGAGGCCACCGTAGAAATTCTCGAGCATGTCCGCGGTCGGGACGTCTTTGTGCTGCAACCCACCTGTGCCCCCGCCAATGACCACCTCATGGAGGTCATGCTCATTGTCGATGCGCTGCGTCGGGCCTCAGCCAGCCGCATCACCGCCGCCATTCCCTACTTTGGCTATGCACGCCAAGACCGTCGGGTGCGATCCGCGCGCGTGCCAATCAGCGCCAAGGTGGTGGCCAATATGCTGCAGTCAGTCGGCGTGGATCGTGTGCTCACGATGGATCTGCACTCTGACCAGATCCAAGGCTTCTTCGATATTCCCGTCGACAACATCTACTCCGCGCCCATCATTCTGGGCGATGTCTGGAAGCACGACTACAAAGACCTCATCGTTGTCTCACCCGATGTGGGCGGCGTGGTGCGGGCCCGTGCCTTTGCCAAAGAACTCGATACCGAACTGGCCATCATCGACAAGCGCCGGCCGAAGGCAAATGTCTCTGAGGTCATGAACATTATTGGCGATGTCACCGACCGCACCTGCATCATCATGGACGACATGGTGGACACGGCAGGCACACTCACCAAGGCGGCCGCCGCACTCAAAACCTACGGGGCCTCCCGCGTAGTGGCCTACTGCACCCACCCGGTGCTCTCGGGCAGTGCTGTGCAGCGCGTGGTCGACTCAGATCTCGATGAACTCGTAGTCACCGACACCATCCCCTTAAGTCAGACTGCCATCGATTCGGGGCGCATCCGCGTGATCTCCTGCGCAGGGCTCATGGCCGAGACGATTATTCGTATCGCCAAATCCGATTCCGTCAGCTCTTTGTTCCTCGAATAGCGTCTGTCGGGCGACCTAGGCCGGTTAGGCTATAATTTAAGGCTTTCCCTTTAGGCTGGTCGCGGCCATAAGGGCGTTTCTAACCATTGGGGTGCATTCACCCCTCTTATTTTTTGCGGAGTGCGTCAATGAAAGTTTCCACCTCTAAAGTGGTCGCAAGCCGCCGTTCGGTGCAAGGATCGGGTGCGAGCCGCCGTCTTCGCCGTAGCGGTAAGGTGCCAGGAATCATCTATGGCGGAACCACAACCCCCGTCTCCATTGAGATGGACCATAACCCTATCCTGCTGTCGCTAAAAGCCGAGGCTTTTCACTCCTCGATTCTTTCGCTCGAACTCGACGGCAAGGCTGAGCAGGTTCTGCTTCGCGACTTTCAAATGCACCCCTACAAGGCCCAGGTACTACACGTTGACTTCCAGCGTGTCGATGCCAATGCCAAACTCCACACCAAGGTGCCCCTGCACTTCATCGGCCAGGAAAACTCCCCGGCCGTCAAGCTCGAGGGCGCCATTATCAGCCACATCCTCAACGAACTCGAGGTCAGCTGTCTTCCCAAAGACCTGCCGAGCTTCCTCGAGGTCGACCTCTCCGGGCTGGGTCTTGCCCACCCCGTGCACGTCAGTAACATTAAGCTGCCCGCAGGTGTCAGCCTCGTGCTGCACGGTCAGGGTGACCCCGTGGTGGCCACGGCATCGAAGGCAGGCGGGGCTGAGCCAGTGGCGGACACCAATAGTCAGACCGCTGCACCGGCTGCAGCGCCGGCAAAGTCGTAATTGCGCATCCGGCTCATTGACGTCGATTCGACTCGTAGCCGGGCTTGGTAACCCCGGTGCGGCCTACGCGCTGCACCGGCACAACGTAGGCTTTTGGCTCCTCGAAAAAGTTGCGGCCCGCTGGGGTCAAGGTGCCTTTGCGGCGGGCATCGAGTCCTGGTCCATGGAGCCTAAGTTTCAATCTCGCGTCTGTAGGGTATCGATCGATGGTCCCTCAGAACGCCAGACCCTCTGGCTCGCCTGCCCTCAGACTTTCATGAATCGCTCTGGTAGCGCAGTGTCCGCGCTCGCGCGATTTCATCAAATCGCCCCCGAAGAGATTCTGGTGGTCCACGACGAACTCGACATTGCGCCTGGCGAGATTCGGCTCAAACAAGGGGGCGGGCATGGCGGCCACAACGGTGTACGCGATATCGCCACCCAGCTTGGTAGCCCCAACTTCTGGCGACTCCGGCTGGGTATCGGGCATCCACGAACCCTAGGACTCACCCAAGAAGTGGCCGACTTTGTGCTGCATCGGCCTCGGGCCGAAGACCAGCAGGCAATAGAAGAAGCCATGGGCCGCTGCCTCGCGGTGATGCCCGAAATTATTTCCGGCAGCTATGCGCAGGCACAACGCGCGCTGCATCGCCCCACCCCAACTCCCGAAAGAAAAGACTAGCCATGGCACTGCAATGTGGAATCGTTGGCCTGCCCAATGTAGGCAAGAGCACCCTCTTTAACGCCCTTACCAAGGCTGGGATCGCGGCTGAGAATTACCCCTTTTGCACCATCGAGCCCAACACAGGCATTGTCGAGTTGCCCGACCCACGCCTCACGCAACTCGCCGCCATCGTTACGCCCGAGCGGGTCATGCCCGCCACGGTGGAGTTTGTCGATATCGCAGGGCTCGTGGCTGGGGCGAGCAAGGGCGAAGGGCTGGGCAATCAGTTCCTTGCCAATATTCGTGAGACCGATGCCATTGTGAATGTCGTGCGGTGTTTTGACGATGAGAATGTGGTCCACGTCAACGGCCGCGTCGACCCCATTGAAGACCTGGAGACCATCGCCACCGAACTTGCTCTGGCTGACCTCTCGGGTGTCGAGAAGCAACTCGCCAAGGCGGTAAAGCCTGCCCGCGCCGGTGATAAAGAGGCCGCCCGACTCGTATCGGTGTTAGAAAAATGCCAGGCACAGCTCGATGAGGCCAAGCCCATTCGTGCACTGGATTTGTCCGATGAAGAGAAGCTTCTCATCAAGCCCTTCTTTTTCATTACGGCTAAGCCCGGCATGATCGTGGCCAATGTGGCCGAAGATGG
>JBDLQX010000089.1:0-55131 GCA_039800345.1 Pseudomonadota bacterium
GCGCACCCATCACCTGGGCCTCTTGGGCCTCAGCCACGAGGTAGGCGGGGTCCGCATTTTCGGCTGCCAGGCTCGCAATAGGGCCTACGGTTTCACCGTCGTCGTTCACCGGCTCTAAAGGAGTATCGCCGCCCGACAGACGACGATCCATCTCCATAACCTCGTCGCGCGAAACATTGAGCTCTTTAGCAATCGCCTGGGCCTGATCGGTGGTGACTGCTGAATCCGCCCCCAGGGCCCGTTTGAGCGACTTCAAATTAAAAAACAGTTTGCGCTGGGCCTTGGTGGTAGCCACCTTCACCATCTGCCAGTTGCGCAGAATGTATTCGTGGATCTCTGCCTTAATCCAATGCAGTGCGTACGACACCAGCCGCACCCCTTGGGTGGGGTCAAACCGCTTCACGGCCTTCATCAGGCCCACATTGCCCTCTTGAATGAGGTCGGCCTGCGGCAGCCCGTAGCCCAGATACTGGCGCGAGACCGCAACCACCAGCCGCAGATGCGAGAGCACGAGCATGCGTGCCGCCTCCAGGTCGCCCAGGGTGCGAAATTTCAATGCGAACGCCTGCTCTTGCTCGGCTGTTAAGAGCGGGAACTGCTGGACAGCACGCATGTAACCATCCAGATTCGCAATGGGCGAGAGCTGAGGCAGGGTGAGCGCGTTAGAAGAAGACAAAGTTGCCATGGATAAACATCCTCCTTAAGGCGAATTTTAGCACTCACCACCGTAGAGTGCTAATGCCCTGGGCCCCATTTTCCACGGGCTCTCCGCGGTTTCCACATGGCATTTTTGCTGGGCTCCCCGGCACCCCCACGCGACAGGTTCACACCCACTCGGGGTTTCCTCGTACCATTGGTCGCGCGCGGCGCCTGCCGCCCCCACCTTCCTCACGAAAGGCCCTAGGCATGAAGTTTCGTTTTCCTATTGTCATCATCGACGAAGACTTTCGATCGGAGAACACCTCTGGCCTAGGGATCCGGGCCCTGGCCGACGCCCTGGAGAAAGAGGGCATGGAGGTGCTGGGGGTGACCAGCTACGGCGACCTCTCCCAGTTTGCACAGCAGCAGTCGCGGGCCTCGGCCTTTATTCTGTCGATCGACGATGAAGAGTTTGGAGGCGGCAGCAAAGAAGAAGTGGCCCATGCCTTAAGAAGCCTGCGCGCCTTTGTAAGCGAAATACGGTTTCGTAATGCCGAGATTCCTATCTATATCTATGGCGAGACCCGTACCTCACGCCATATTCCCAACGACGTGCTGCGCGAGCTTCATGGGTTTATCCATATGTTTGAGGACACGCCTGAGTTTGTCGCCCGGCACATTATTCGCGAGGCCAAGTCGTACCTCGACTCGCTAGCCCCCCCGTTTTTTCGGGCACTCCTGCACTACGCCCAAGACGGGTCGTATTCCTGGCACTGCCCCGGACACTCCGGGGGCGTGGCCTTTCTCAAAAGCCCCGTGGGCCAGATGTTTCACCAGTTTTTTGGCGAGAACATGCTGCGGGCCGATGTCTGTAATGCCGTCGATGAACTTGGCCAGTTGCTTGACCATACCGGCCCGGTCGCCGAGTCAGAGAAGAATGCCGCCCGTATCTGTAATGCCGACCACTGCTTTTTTGTCACCAACGGCACCAGCACCAGCAACAAGATCGTCTGGCATGCCTCAGTGGCCCCGGGCGACATCGTGGTGGTGGATCGCAACTGCCACAAGAGTGTGTTGCATGCGATCACCATGACCGGGGCCATTCCGGTGTTCCTGATGCCCACCCGCAATCACCTGGGCATTATCGGTCCGATCCCTTTAAGCGAATTTAAGCCCGAGACCATCCTCGCCAAAATTAAGGCCAACCCCTTTTCCCGAGAGAACTGGGAGCGGGCCGAGCACGAGGGGCGGGCGAAGCCCCGCATTCTTACCATCACCCAGAGCACCTACGATGGCGTGCTCTACAACGTGGAGATGATCAAAGAGGTCTTGGGCGACACGATCGATACCCTGCATTTTGATGAGGCCTGGGTGCCGCACGCGGCCTTCCACGACTTCTACAAAGACATGCATGCCATTGGCAAAGACCGGCCACGGCCCCACGACCCGATGATTTTTTCCACCCAATCGACCCATAAGCTTCTGGCAGGCCTCTCTCAGGCCTCGCAGATTCTGGTGCAGGAATCAGAGACGCGTAAGCTCGACCGCGACCTCTTTAACGAGGCCTACCTAATGCACACGAGCACCAGCCCGCAGTACGCCATCATTGCCTCACTTGATGTGGCCGCCGCCATGATGGAGCCGCCCGGAGGGACAGCGCTGGTGGAAGAAAGCATCGTGGAGGCGCTCGACTTTCGCCGCGCCATGCGCAAGGTGGACGAGGAGTTTGGGCCCAACGACTGGTGGTTTAAGGTCTGGGGGCCAGAAGAGATTCAGGCCGACTCAGACGGCATGGCCCAACGCGAGCAATGGATGCTCAAGCCCCAAGACGACTGGCATGGCTTTGAGAATCTGGTCGAGGGCTTCAACATGCTCGACCCGATTAAGTCTACGATCGTCACGCCCGGCCTCAACATCAAAGGCGAATTCGATGCGCAGGGCATTCCGGCCTCGGTGGTCACCAAGTACCTCGCTGAGCACGGCGTCATCGTGGAGAAAACAGGGCTCTATTCGTTTTTCATCATGTTCACCATCGGCATCACCAAGGGCCGCTGGAATACGCTGCTCACAGCTCTGCAGCAATTCAAAGATGATTACGACAAGAACCAGCCCATGTGGCGGGTAATTCCCGAGTTCTGTGCCAAGCACCCGCAGTACGAACGCGTGGGCCTCAAAGACCTCTGCCAGAAGCTGCACGAGGCCTACAAACAAAACGACATTGCTCGCCTCACCACCGAGATGTATGTCTCCAACATTGAGCCCGTGTTAAAGCCCGCGAAAGCTTTTTCGGCCGTGGCCCATCGTCAGACCCAGCGGGTGCCCATCGATGCCTTAGAAGGCCGCATCACCACGAGCCTGCTCACGCCCTACCCACCAGGCATTCCGCTCTTAATTCCCGGCGAGCGGTTTAACAAGACCATCGTGCGTTACCTGCAGTTCGCCCGCGACTTCAATGCCCGCTTTCCGGGCTTCGATGCCGACATCCACGGCCTGGTGCAGCAAGAGGTCAATGGAAAGATGGAGTACTTCGTCGACTGCGTGGCGGGCTAGAGCAGGGCCTGCGCAAAGGCCTCGGGATCAAAGGGCTGAAGATCCTCTAGACCCTCGCCCACGCCCAAGAAGACCACGGGGATAGGACGCTCAGCGGCAAGGGCTAGCAACACGCCGCCTCGGGCAGTGCCATCGAGCTTGGTAACAATGAGGCCGGTCAATGCCAGTGCCTCATCAAAGGCACGAACCTGGGCCAGTGCGTTCTGGCCGGTGCCCCCATCAATCACCAGCCAGACCTCATGCGGCGCGCCCTCCATGGCCTTGGCCGTTACGCGTTTCACCTTCTTTAGTTCTTCCATGAGGTGTAGCTGTGTCGGCAGGCGACCCGCGGTATCGACCAAGACCACCTGCATGCCGCGGGCCTGGCCGGCCTTGACCGCATCAAAGGCGATCGCTGCGGGGTCTGCATCGGCCTGGGCGATGACCTCGACACCATTGCGTTCCCCCCAGGTCATGAGCTGCGCCTGCGCAGCGGCCCGAAAGGTGTCGGCGGCGCCCAGTAAGACCCGCTGTCCCCGTGCCTGAAAGAAATGGGTGAGTTTGCCAACGGAGGTGGTCTTTCCGGCCCCATTAACGCCCACAAGCATAATCACCTGCGGCGCAGTAGGGTGATCTACTTGGCGCCATGGCGGGTCTGTCTGTACCAGGGGCAGCAAGGCCTTGGCCACCAAACGCGAGAGCCGCGTGCGGGGTGCCTGCGGGTCTTGCGCGAGATCGATCGGATCAGCCCGAATGTCGTTCCTCAGCGCCGCCACCAAGGCGGCACTAGGGCGCGCGCCCACATCAGCCGAAATGAGGGCAGACTCCAACGACTCCATCCAGTCATCGCTTAGGCTTGGGCGGCCCAGTAAGCGACCGATCTGGTCTCGCGTCTTAGAGAGCCCCGCCTTTAACCGTTCCAGACCAGGGATTTTCAAGAAACCTCCCTGCGGGCAAGGGCGTCCATAGACAAGGCCTTCTGCCCTGCCAACCAATCGGACACAATAGACATACCAACTTGGCCCTTAAAGCCGAAAGACGCGCACATGTTATTAATTGTAGAGCCTCGCCACACCTCCCTCGATCGTTCGTCCTGCCGCCATAAAATTCCGCGCGTATATCTACAGTGGCGTGTCCTATTTGCCCTGCTGCTCATCACCCTCGGGCTGGGACAGGCCCAGGCCCAGTCGGCCGCTGCCGGCACCCCCAGCCTCGATCGCAGCCTTGTCAATGGCCTGCGCGTGCTCGTGTTTGAAGACCGCCGTGCACCTACGGCCCTGCACATGGTCTTTGTTCGCGCAGGATCGCTTGATGAGACCACTGGCAGAACCGGGCTCGCCCATGTGCTCGAGCACATGATGTTTAAAGGCACTGAGACATTGAAGCCCGGCGAATTCAGCAAACGTGTCGCTGCCCTTGGCGGTCGGGACAACGCCTTTACGACCCGGGAGTACACCGGCTACTTCCAGCAGGTGCACCGCGACGCCGTGTTTGAAGTCATGTCGCTTGAGGCAGACCGGATGCAACGACTACGGTTTAGTGATGAGGAGTTCAAGAAAGAGATACAGGTCGTCATGGAAGAGCGTCGTCTGCGTACGGAAGACAGCCCCTTCGGCCTTGCCTATGAGGCACTGATGGCCACGGCATTCCAGGCACACCCGGTACGCAACCCGATCATTGGATGGATGAGCGACCTTCAAAGCCTCACTGCCGATGACGCGCGGGACTGGTACCAACGCTGGTACGGGCCCAACTACGCCACGCTGGTGGTGGCCGGGGATGTCGACTCCGAAGCGGTCTTTGCCCATGCCCAAAAAATCTATGGCAGCTGGCAGCCCAAGCCTGCGGTCGATCAGAGGCCGCAGACCGAACCCGCGCAGATCGGCCAACGCCTCGCCAGGGTGCGCGCGCCGGCAGAGAACCCCTTCTTTCTTCTGGCCTGGCGTGCACCGACCCTTACGGCCGCCGATGGGCCCCTGCGCCCCGAGAATGCCAAGGCCAGAGAAGTCGTCGCCCTGGCCATGCTCTCCACACTGCTCGATGATTCGGATACCGGGATGCTGGTGGTTGACCTCGTGCGTAGCCGAAAGCTTGCGGTCTCTGTCGATGCAGGAACCGATGGCATCAGCCGTGGGCCGGGCCTCTTTACCATTCGGGCGATCCCAAGCCCGGGCGTATCCCCCACGCAGCTACAAGAAGAGATCCGCAAGGCACTTCAAGAGATCGCGCGGTCGGGCGTCTCTGAAAAGGAGATTGCGCGGCTTCGGCGTCAGGCGAAGGCGGGGCAGGTCTACCAGCAAGATTCTATTTTTTCCCGGGCCATGCAGGCGGGACGGCTGGCCATGATGGGGCGCCCCACCCAAGATGTTGCAGACTGGTTGCGCATGCTCGATGCGATAACCAGTGAAGATCTGCAACGCGCTGCTGCAGCGGTCTTCGTTCCAGAAAGGTTAACGATGATCGAACTCGAACCCCTAAGCCCAGACGCGCAGCCACGGGCTAGGCAAGGCTTTGGGCCCGCGGTGATTCGACACTAGGTAGCCCACCATGCCCCTCTACATCTTCAACACACACTTTTCCCTTCGACACCTCTGCGCAGCCTTCGCCTGCGCGGTCGTAGCGATCTCCTCCGCACCGCTCTCGGCGCAGGCCTCCGACACACCAAAGATTATCCAGACCGCCACCGCGCAGGGTGCGCGACTCTTGTTTCTTCAAGCCCCGGAGATCCCCATCGTTGATCTGGCCATTGAGATCGATGCGGGAACCCGATGGGACCCGCTCGGCAAGGAGGGGCTCGCCAGCATGACGGCCAGCATGGCCTTTCGCGGTCTGCGTGCCCAGGCAGACCGGCCCGCACTAGATGAGACGGGTCTGGGCCAAGTCTGGGCAGACCTAGCCTTGGAGCGCTCCTCCGGCGCAGGCCAAGACAGAACCAGCCTACGGTTTCGGTTTCTTTCCGATCCCACAGTACGAGAGCCCGCCACCGCATGGGTCGCGCGTGTAGTGTCCGATCCCGCCTTCGACCAAGAGATCCTGCAGAGGGAGGTTGGGCGGGCCGTGGCGGGCCTGCGTGATGCGCTGAACCGGCCGCAGACGCTGGCCACTCGTGCACTCTGGCAGGCCATGTACCCCGGCCATCCCTATGGGCGTAGCGAGACCATCGAGTCACTCTCGGGGCTCTCTGCGCAAGACCTACGTGACTTCCACCGTGTATTCTGGCGCCCCGATCGCATCACCATAGTGATTGTGGGCAACCTCACACAGGCGCAGGCACAGTCCATGGCAGACGCCATTCTCGCGCCACTTGCAAGCATCACAGACCGGGCTTCGCCCGCCATGCCCAGCGTTCTGCCCGCAGTCCGCGTGCCCAACGAGAGCAGTCGCATCAACATTGCCCATTCGGCAACCCAGAGCCACATCTGGATGGGCATCCCCATACTAGCCCGCCACGAGCAGAGTGAGTTTTTTGCGCTCATGGTGGCGAACCATATTCTTGGGGGTGGGGGCTTTACCTCTCGCCTCACGCAGGAGGTGCGAGAGAAACGAGGCCTCTCGTATAGCGTCTTTTCGGCGATGTCTCCCCTGGCACAGCCCGGCCCTTTTTTCGTGGGGCTACAGACGCAGCGAGAACGCGCGGAGGAGGCCCTTGGGGTGGTGCGCGACACGCTAGAGGCCTTTGTACGTGATGGCCCGACCGAGGAAGAGTTGGAGGCGGCCAAAAAGAATCTGCTCGGAGGGTTTGCCCTGCGGCTTGATAGCAACCGTAAACTGCTCGATACGCTCGCGCAGATCGGCTACTACCGGCTACCCATCAACTACCTGGATCGCTGGACCGATGCGGTGTCTCTGGTCACGAAAGAAGAAATCCGCACCCTGCTGCGGCAGCGCTTAGATCTCAACCGTCTCGCAACAGTGGTCGTGGCAGGTGGGAGCCCGCCGGAAGCTGCCGGGCAGGTGGGCCGATGAGGGGTTGTAAGGGATAGTGGGAGCTCGGTCTTAAGCGCCAGAATAGCCACGCAGGCATCAACGATGGGCCAGATACGAATCATCTCCGGGCAGTGGGGCCGCAGGCGCATTACTGTGAGCGACCGGCCCGGTCTGCGACCGACCTCAGACCGGGCACGAGAGACCCTCTTTAACTGGCTGGAGTCCTGGCTGCCCTGGCCCTGGCATGCGGTGCATGTCCTTGATGGCTATGCCGGATCGGGGGTACTCGGCCTCGAATGTGCCTCCCGCGGGGCCGCCAGTGTCACGATGATCGAACAAGACGCCATTGCGGTGCGCGACCTGTCGCAACATCTGACAACGCTCCAGGCTCCGCCCTCGGTACGACTGATGCAGGGACGTTTCCTGGATCAACTGGCCCTGCAACCACAGGCCTTTGAGCTGGTATTTCTCGACCCGCCCTTTGGCAAGGGCCTCATCGTCGAATCACTGAAGGCGCTCTGCGCGCGCATGGTGCCGGAGGGAATGGTCTATGTGGAGTCGGAGACTGCCTGGCCCTGCGGGCTCAGCGACGCAGACCAGCAGCCCTGGACCGTAGTGCGGGCCGCCAAGACCGGCCAGTCGCATCAGACGCTGCTCTCGCGGGTTACGAGCCCGTCCGGATAAGTTCAGGGCGGCCCTGCTGCGAGAGCTTCTTTGCGATCCACTGCTCCACGGAAGGAAAGACGAATTTACTGACATCGCCGCCCAAGGTGGCGATCTCCCGAACGATGGTTCCCGAAATAAACTGGTATTGGTCTGAAGGGGTGAGAAACATCGTCTCGACGTCGGGCAAAAGGTACCGGTTCATACCCGCCATCTGAAACTCATACTCAAAGTCGGAGACCGCGCGCAGACCACGAATAATTACTTTCGCGTCGTGCTCGCGCACAAAGTCTTTCAGTAGCCCCTGAAACCCCGCGACCGTGACATTGGGGTAGTGACTCAGAATCTCGCGAGCAATCTCGACCCGCTCGATGAGCGAAAAGAAGGGGCGCTTAGACCGGCTGTCGGCTACCCCCACCACAAGGTGATCAAAGAGCCGGGCTGCCCTTCGTACAAGGTCTTCGTGTCCCCGCGTAAAGGGGTCAAAGGTTCCGGGATAGACAGCAATCGTCATGGACAGGCTCCCAACGCAAAGGGACTGTAGTCTACCCCGGTAGAAACCCGATGGTCTAGCCCAAGGCGATCGCGCCGTAATGGTCGATGAGAAGCGCCGCGAAAAGAAGCGCCAAGTAATTGATGGAGAAACGGAAAGTCTGTTTGGCAAGGGCCTCGGAATAGCCCCGGTAGAGGACCCATGCCAGATAAAGAAACCGGGCCCCAAGCAGCAAGGCGGCCGTGAGATACAGGTAGCCACTCATGCCCACAGCGGTCGGTAAGAGGGTGGTGGCCACGAGCAAGACGGTATAGAGCAGGATCTGTAGCCGGGTGAAATCAGACCCGTGGGTCACCGGGAGCATGGGCAGGCCAGACCGTGCGTAGTCCTCGGTGCGATAGAGGGCCAGGGCCCAGAAGTGCGGCGGCGTCCAGACGAAGATGATGAGAAACAAGACCCAGGCTTCGGGCGGCGCCTCATTGGCCACAGCAGCCCAGCCGAGCACGGGCGGCATCGCACCCGAGGCGCCCCCGATGACAATATTCTGCGGCGTAAGCGGCTTGAGAATGAGGGTATAGACAATGGCATACCCGACAAAGGTGGCCAGAGTGAGCCAGGCGGTTAGCGGATTGACGAAGTGAAAAAGAATCCACATTCCGATACCGCCCAAGAGGCCAGAAAAGACCAGGGTCTGGGGGACCGTAAGCGTTCCGGAGGGTAACGGCCGCCAGGCCGTGCGCGCCATCTTCGCATCAATGTGACTCTCCACCAGGCAGTTCACGGCGGCGGCGGCGCCTGCAACAAACCCAATGCCCAGGGTGGCATAGACCAGGGTATCGATGGGGGCGAGCGTAGGCTGGGCCAGCAGCATGCCGATCACGGCACAGAAAAGAATGAGCAGGTTGACCCGCGGCTTCGTGAGTACGTAGTACTGACGGAGCACAGATGTAGACCAGGGACGGGCAAGGGAGGCAGACATGGGAAGAAGATTATCCGACGCGAGAGGCTTTCAGGAGTTTTAAGAGGTCTTTCTTCATTTTCGCAGGATCTGGATCGGCGGGGAAACGCATCATCAGGTTGCCCAGCGGATCGACGAGCCAGAGGTGACTTGAGGCCTGAGCCCCCGCGGCAGGCGGCGGGCTGCCAGCGACAGACGGCGAGTCCACCGGGAGGGGCCAGTCGGCCGCCATTTTAGGTCCCACGGCAACGACCCAGGTTCCCTCATAGTCTGCAAGGGTTTGTGCAGGGGGTGCGGCAGCCTCGGGGCTGGTGACGAGCCAGACACGCTCAACACGGTCGCGGTCACGGCCGGTGGTGAGGCGCAACTGTCGCATCAGCCAGAGTTGTTTCTCACAGGCTGCATCACAGGCAGATGGCCCCACACGAACGAGTAGCCACCGCCCACGAAAATCGGCGAGAGAGGCCAACGCGCGACGGGGATCTGCAGCAGGTAATGCCCCTAAAACATCTAAAAAGCCCGACTCTGCCTTGGGCGTCAGGACAACGCGGGTAGGCAGTGCCGCAACGTCTACCTGGGGGGAGAGGAGGTCACCATAATTGGAACGCCCCTCTGGCTGAACCCCGTAGTAGAGAAAGTACGAGGCAATAACCGGGGCCAGGCAGACGGCAACCACAAGCCAGAGGGTGCGCGTACTGGTACGGCGAGGACGGTCTATGGGGGCCGCCGTCTGTTCGGAGGAAGTCATTCGGTTTTGTCCTTTCGTGAGAGTCGCCAGGCGAAAAAGAGCGCAACAATCATCAGCAGCCACCATTGCAACGCATAGCCACGGTGCATGGCCACATCATCGTCACGGATGTTCGGAACGGCGAGTACCAAGCCCTCTGCGGGCGACTCGGTCTGCCAGAAGATCAACGGCCAGACTTTGGCTGCATCCACGCCGGCCGCGGTAAGCCATTGGCGCGAAGCCTCGGCATCGAAGTTCTGCCACAAAGCACCCTGGCGCAGGGCCTCGGGGTCGCGGGTGAGTTCAATCCGTCGCGTCGTGCTTGCCTGACCTGTGGCAAAGAGCATCGCGGGTTGCGCAGAGGGCCTGTGTACGTTTCCTTCTACAAAGGGCACCAGGTCGGCCGGTGAGCCCCCGGGGGGCTTAGGCGCCCATCCGCGATTCACCCAGGCGATGCTGCCATCGGTCAGCATCAGAGGCGCGAGCAGATGGACCCCCGCGCGCCCGTCTAAGGCGCGATTGTCGAGATAGATCTGCCTACTGGCCTGCCAGACGCCGGAGAGCACTACGGGGCGCTGGTCCCAGTCTCTGGCGTCGAGGCCGGGCTGCCAGACCACCGTGCTGCCTAACGCTGCGGGTGCGGTCTGGGCAGCCTGCTCTGCGGCGCGGTCGCGTCGGTCGGCCAGGTCTTGCTTAAAGAGGCTGCGCTGCCATTGCCATACACCGAGGGCTAGACCAAGGGCGGCCAGGGCCAGACATGTTAGGCTAGCGAAGTTAAGGCGTATTTGGGTCATTGCATGAAATTCTTTATTGCCGGTGCCTTCATTCTGATTCTTGCGAGCCTTGGGTCAGCCTTGTTCTACCTCATGCGAGACAAGGGGCAGAGTAATCGTACGGTTAAGGCCTTGGCGATTCGCGTGGGGCTGTCTGTCTTGCTCTTTCTCTCATTACTCGTAGCCCACCGGTTTGGGCTCATCGAATCTACCGGCATGCGATTCTAGGGCGGTGCGCCTCTCCTAACGTCGGTCTGGTCTTCTGCGTAAGCGCCGCTTCACATCAGACACCACAGCGATCAGCAAAGACGGTCAGAGACAAAAAAGGGCGGTCAGACGACCGCCCCCTGTAGTAAGCCGATCTCTCTTACAGCCAGTAGACGACGACGTAGAGACCGAGCCACACCACATCGACGAAGTGCCAATACCAGGCGGCACCTTCAAACGCAAAATGCTGGCTGGGCTTAAAGTGCCCTTTCACAACCCGGAACCAGACCACAAGCAACATGATCGCACCGACTGTCACATGAAAGCCGTGAAAGCCTGTGAGCATATAGAAGGTGGAGCCAAAGATGCCTGAGGTGAGCTTCAGATTAAGATCCCCATAGGCATACATGTACTCGTAGGCCTGGAATCCCAGAAAGACCACGCCCAACACGATGGTGATTCCGAGCCACAAGACGACCTTGCTGCGATGGTCTTCCCGCAGTGCGTGGTGGGCAATGGTAAGCGTTACCCCAGAGGCCAAGAGCAGGGCGGTATTGATGGTGGGAATCCAGAACGGGCCCATGGTCTGAAACGACTCCACCAGACCGGCAGGCCCCGTATTGGGCCACTGGGCAGAGAAGTCAGGCCAGAGAAATGCCTTGTGGTCGAGATCACCGAGCCAGGGCATCGCAAGAACGCGGGCATAGAACAGGGCGCCAAAAAACGCCGCGAAGAACATGACCTCGCTGAAAATGAACCAGCTCATGCTCCAGCGAAAACTGGCATCGACACGATGGTTGTACTGGCCGGCCTCGGACTCGTGAATTACCGCGGCAAACCAGCCAAAAAACATATAGGTAAGGATGGCAAAAGACAGGGCCACAGAGTACGGGCCATAGGCTGCGCCATTGACCGTACCAGACATACCAAGCATAAAGAAGAACATCGAGATAGAGCCCACGATAGGCCATTTGCTTGGCGCGGGCACGAAGTAATACGGTGATTGGCCATGCGTAGTGGCGCTCATTGTGATCTCCCTAAAAATTCCATCAAAAATAAATCAGCTACTAGCAACATCTCGGATGCTTTTCTCTCGCATACCCCCGGGGTAAATCGAATGCACTCCCAGGAGACAGCAACGCTACTGCACCACCATGCGAACCAGAAACACCAGGCTCAGCACGAAGAAGATACCAAGAATGACCCCGACGATCACGACATGCAAAGGGTTGAGCGTGGCCACATCGGCGTCGTGGCTGCTTGCCTTACGTACGCCAAAAAAAGACCAGAGGACCGCCGACACCGTACGAAAAAAGCTACCCTTGCGCGTTCCGGCCTGCTTGAGATCGTCCAAAGAGTTCATAAGACGTTGAGTGCGTGTTCTTAGAGCGTCTGCGCACCAGTTGCACTGGGGGGGCTCACTATGGCAGGAGCCGACGCCTTCCCTGCTGCTGCGCCAATCTCAAAGAAGGTGTAGCTCAGCGTAATGTTCCGAATGCCGTCGGGCAGTTCAGGATCGATCACAAACACCACCGGAAACTCGCGGACCTGACCGGCGGCGAGATCCTGTTGCTCAAAACAAAAGCACTCGAGTTTCTTAAAGTGTGAGGCCGACTGCTTTGGCGCATAACTGGGGATCGCCTGGCCCGAGACGGTACGATCGAGTGTGTTCTCAATCTCATAAATGACGGTGACGAGTTCGCCCGGATGCACTTCGGTGACATTCATTCGGGGCTTAAACCGCCAGGGACCATGCGCATTGGCATCGAACTCCACCGAGACCTTGCGGGTTGTGTCGACCTGGGTGTTGGCAGCAAATTTTCTGGCCTCATCGCGATTCAGTTTGTCGCGCGATGCAAGCACGTTGATTCCGGTGATTTCGCAGATCTTCTCGTAGAAAGGCACCAAAGCAAACCCAAAGGCAAACATCAGAATGGCCACCATGAGCAACTTGCCCATCATGCGCTGGTTGTCCTGACGGGGAACCGAGGATTCGGACATTGGGGGGCTCACTAAAAAAGAGGTTGGCCGTGGGCGGTTAGGGCGCCGGGAAAAAAACGTACTTCACTACGATGCCAACAAAGAACGCGGCAGCAATCGAAGCCAAAATCAAGGCAAGCCGGAGATTGGCCCCGGCTGCAGGCGCCGCGTTAGTGTTTGCATGAGCGGGCCGTACAGCCGTTGTCGATGCGGGCCCAGTCTGGGCAGCATCGACAGACGGCGATTCGGAGGAAAGACTCACTTGACCACCGGCGGCGTTTCAAAGGTGTGGAAAGGCGCGGGCGAAGGCACGCTCCACTCCAGACCGTACGGTGCCTCCCAGGGGTTGTCTGCCGCCTTTGGCCCGCCCTTGATGCACTTGATGACGACGTAGAGCAGGATGAGCTGCGACAGGCCAAACCCAAAGGCACCGATGGAGGCCAACATGTTGAAGTCAGCGAACTGCATCGGGTAATCGGCATAGCGACGGGGCATGCCCGCAAGGCCGAGGAAATGCATCGGGAAGAAGGTGATGTTAAAGAAGATCATCGAGCCCCAGAAGTGCAGTTTGCCGAGGGCCTCGTCGTACATGTGGCCCGTCCACTTCGGCAGCCAGTAATAGACCCCGGCAAAAAGGGCGAAGAGCGAGCCGGCCACCAACACATAGTGGAAGTGGGCCACCACATAGTAGGTGTCATGCAGTTGGATATCGATAGGCGCCACCGAGAGAATGATTCCGGTGAGGCCACCAATTGTGAAGACGACGATAAAGCCAATAGCAAAGAGCATGGGGGTTTCAAACGTCATCGAACCCCGCCACATGGTGGCAAGCCAGTTGAAGATTTTCACGCCGGTGGGCACAGCAATGAGCATCGTGGCGTACATGAAGAAGAGTTGGCCGGTCAGAGGCATGCCGGTCGTGAACATATGGTGCGCCCAGACCACAAAGGAAAGAATCGCGATCGACGCCGTGGCGTAGACCATGGAGCTGTAACCAAAAAGCTTCTTGCGACTAAAGGTCGGGATGATCTCCGAGACAATGCCAAAGGCCGGGAGAATCATGATGTAGACCTCGGGGTGCCCGAAGAACCAGAAAATATGCTGGTACATCACGGGGTCGCCCCCCGCAGCCGCGTTAAAGAAGGCGGTGCCAAAGTGGCGGTCGGTCAGGGTCATGGTGATTGCACCAGCCAAGACGGGCATCACGGCAATAAGCAGGTAGGCCGTAATGAGCCAGGTCCAGACAAACATGGGCATCTTCATGAGCGTCATGCCCGGGGCCCGCATGTTCAGAATCGTGGTGATGATATTGATCGACCCCATGATCGAAGAGGCACCCAGAATGTGGAGGGCAAAGATCCCCATATCCATTCCAATACCCATCTGCAGCGACAGCGGCGCGTAGAGCGTCCATCCAGCTGCCACAGCACCGCCGGGCACGAAGAAGGATGCCACGAGCAGAATCGCCGCAGGCACCATGAGCCAGAAGCTAAAGTTGTTCATGCGCGCAAAGGCCATATCGGCCGCACCGATCTGCAGCGGAATCATCCAGTTCGCAAAACCTACGAAGGCCGGCATGATCGCGCCGAAGACCATAATCAGACCGTGCATGGTGGTGAGCTGATTAAAGACCTCGGGCTGAATAAATTGCAGTCCGGGTTGAAAGAGCTCTACCCGAATACCCAGCGCGAGTAGGCCCCCAATGATGAACATCGTGAAACTAAACCAGAGATAGAGCGTGCCGATGTCTTTATGGTTGGTGGCATACACCCACCGCCGCCAACCATGGGGGTGGTCGTGGTCATGGCTATGGTCGTGGCCCGCAAGGCCCTGGGGTTCTAGCACTGCACTCATCGCGCTCTCCTGTGGATCGTCTTTACAAGATTCGTTTTAAAAATTGGCCCTGTCGGTCTGGCTAATTGGGCAAGGTCTTTGTGGGGTATTCGGTTACTGCGCGGAGGCCAGCGCCGCGGTCTGGGGTACGGGGGCCTGAGCGGCCTGCGCAGCCTTCTTCTCTTTTACCCAGGCAGTGTATTCGGCATCGGTAACGACACGCACCACGATGGGCATAAACGCATGGTCTTTACCGCAGAGTTCCGCACAATGGCCGTTGTAAGTCCCCACGCGATCGGCCCTAAACCAGGTATCGCGTACAAACCCAGGAATCGCGTCTTGCTTCACGCCGAAGGCGGGCACCATCCAGGCATGGATCACGTCGTTGGCCGTGGTGACCACCCGGATCTTTTTACCAACGGGAACCACCAGGGGGTTGTCAACTTCAGACAGATAGTTCTCGGTCTTCGGTGCCTGGTTAATGCGCTGCTCATAAGGGGTGGTGAGCGTTGACAAGAAAGCAATGCCTTGGCCTTCGCCCTTAAGGTAGTCATAACCCCATTTCCACTGGTAGCCCGTGGCCTTAATAGTGATGTCGGCATTGGTGGTGTCTTTCTGGGCCATGACAATTGGGGTGGCGTAGACACCGATCGCCACCACGATTAAGAAGGGGACTACGGTCCAGGCAATCTCCAGCGTGTGACTGTCTGAAAAGTCGGCGGGCTGATGGCCTTTTGATTTCCGGTGGGCGTACATCGAATAAAACATGACGCCAAACACCAGCACAAAAATAATGAGACAGACGGCAAGCAAGACGTTGTGCAGGGTGTACAGACTCTCCGCCATCTGAGAGGCGGGAGTACGCAGGTTGTATCGCGTGGTGATGTCGTTGGCCCAGGTGGCCACCGGAACCGCCAACCCCGCACCAAACCCGAGCCACGCCGCCGCCAGCCGCCCCCCTAAGCCCTGCATTACATTGTTTTTCATTGTCTACCTCTGTTGTCGATCGTACTTATTGTTCGTCGCCCTAGACCGCGGCCTGTGCCATAGCCTGGCGAAACTCCCGGAAAAACTGCTTTCTTCCTTCTCCGTCCACAAACCGTCCCACCTCTGCCTGCCGACCACCCGATCTTAGGCAGACGAGCGCATTGGCACTGGTTGTTGCCATACGCACCACAATTCCGTGTCGCGGGAGTTCGTGCACAACCGACCCGCCCCCGACCAGCTCTTCAATCCGCACCACAGCCCCTGACAGGCTCACCTTTTCACGGTCTTGGGCATGCCGGCAGTAATACAAAAATGCACCGCCAAGGGCGAGGCATTCCAACACCGCGTAAGGAAGAATGACCCAGTGCCCCAGAAGTCCCCATCCGACCGCAATACCCATGGACACGAGGGCCACAGACAGAAAGACCGCCAACAACTGGTAAGGAGAAATGGCGCAGTTGCGGCGCAACACCCACTCTCGCGGATGCGAATCCGCGACACCGCTCAAGGTCTGCGCTGTCGGATGCTGCATGTTTTTGCCCCGTCCCTACTGATTTGAAAGCCGTTTTTTTGAGAGTATATGTCTTTTGACGTATACGGGGTAAGAACCCCGTCCCGACCCTAGGGGCCATAGGGGCCATAGGGTCCATAGTGGGTCTGACTCACCCATCGCGGGGGCGGTGCCACTGCACCGGAACCTCCCGCCCTTCACCCGAGCGAACTTGGGCATCTGGTCGCGGGCTTGGCTTCCACGCATGCGTAAGTACACACTCAATGCGCAGCAGAATCCTCTTTTCAGAATCCCGTTGGGCCTCCAGTGCGGCCAGAAGGCGGCGCCGATGGCCCTGACCCATCAGACCGGCGGAGCCCCCCGCGGAGTCGGCGGTTCGCAGTGGGAAGTCCCGCAGGTCGCGCAAGGCCGACAGGCTCCGCGCATAGGTGAGCACAAGTCGCTCTGACTCGGCCACCGGCGCAGCAAACCCCGCAACGGCCATCGCATCACCAAGATCGTGAAGGTCGTGCCAGAGGGAGCTTGCAGGCACCGATCGGCCCCAGGCCGTCCAGAGATCGGCCAGCGTGGTGGGCCCCGGGCTCACACAGAGGTAGAGCCCACCAGGCGCGAGCAGTCTTGCCATCTCGGCAAACCAGTCGCCAGGCGACCACCCTACCGCGAGCCCGCCGAGGTCGATCACCACGGACTGGCTACCCGCTTTCATGCCTTCAAACCGGCCAACAGTCGTGGGGGCATACGTCACCAACGACGCCTTTCGTGGCCTGCGGCCGATCCCTGATAGGCCGCCAGTCAGCCGCTGTACGATGCGAGACAGAGGCCCGCTCCCTTGCTGCCCATTGGTCTGGGGGTCAAGACCTGCAGGCATTCCGCGCGCGGGCAACCCAATCTCGCTCCCCACAGGAAAAGCATCGGCCAGAGCCGTGGCAAAAGGGCCAGACGTCTCGGGGGTCGGCCAGACCGCCTGCAGAATCGAAGGGTCCACGCCGCCGAGTGGATCAATGACCAGACGCGGGCCCTCCGGCAGTCGCATGTCCTTAAGACGCTCCCGCACCAGGCTGACCGCATAGGAAAGCACGGGGTGGGGGACATCCGCCAATACCCGCCCGAGCCTGTCGCGACGGCATCGCATGAAGGCAGTCACAGGGCCATCGGTCAAAGGGCGGGGGGCATCAGACATGGGCTGCTGAGTATAGTCGGCCGATGCCCAAGACCCCCTGGAGACAACGGCTGCGCGCTGGTCTGCGCTGGCTTGCGGGTGTGACGGATACCCCAATTTCTACCGAACCTGGTCTGCTGGCCTTTCCCCTCACACAGGCGGGCGAGCCCCTGCCGGTCCTCTATGCCAGCTGCTATACCGACAACATTTCGCAGCACATTCATCGCGCGAAGTACGGCGCCGACTGGGCCACAGCCATGGCACTCGCCCGACTCATGCAAACGCTACCCGCCGACGTTCCCTGGGCAACTCAGGGCACCTGCCTGGTACCCGTTCCCCCCGACCCTAAACGACTGCGGACCCGAGGGTTTCATCTCCCCGCACTACTGGCCAAGGGCCTCGGATCGCACTGGCAGATGGCTGTCTCGCTCGGCGGGCTGAAGAAAGTCCGCACAAGCCCTGAACAGGCGAAACGCTCTCGGCAGGAGCGGCAGGCGATTGACGCGGGCCTCTTTAGCGCCACTGGACGATTGCACGGGCAGCGCCAGTCCATGGTGCTCGTCGACGATGTGATGACCACCGGGGCCACGCTGCGCGCCGCTGCCGAGGCCTGGCAGCGCAGCGGGGGTCAGGTTCTGGGTGCGGTGGTTCTGGCCTATGTACCTGCCCCAGGCGCCACATCAGAGGGCTCGGCGGGCGGGTCAGGCCACGACACCGTACGCGAGCATTCAAAAGAAACACGATGGCACGCCGCACTCTGGGAGCGTACCGAGGGCATCCGGTAGACCCGACATAGAAGAAGCGCGCAGGGGGAGCTCCTCTAGAATGCGGTCGGTATGCATACCGACCGCACCGACGGCCCATTCCTGCAGGTGGTCCTCGTGGAGCCCGAGATTCCACCCAACACCGGCAACATTATTCGACTCTGCGCCAATACTGGGGCCCGTCTGCACCTGGTCGAGCCGCTGGGCTTTCCTCTGGACGACGCAAAAATGCGCCGAGCGGGGCTGGACTACCGGGAGTTCTGCGACCTGTCGGTCTATCCCTCATGGAACGCCTTCTGTCATGCCCAAGGCTGGGGTGACGGCCTACTGCCCGCGAAGTGCTGGGCCATGACCACCCGCGGCAGCGGATCGTTTTTTGAGGCGCGCTTTGGCTGGGGCAACTGGGTCATCTTCGGTGCGGAAACCCGGGGGCTCTCCACAGAGCAACTGGACCGTTTTACGGCGGGCCACCGGCTGCGGCTGCCGATGCAGCCTGGGAGCCGAAGCCTAAACCTGTCGAATGCGGTAGCCGTAACCGTCTATGAGGCCTGGCGCCAACAGGGATTTGCAGGGGGCCAGTAGGGTCTCGGGAATTCCGATCAGTGGTCTTCATCTACGGGGTCTCGGCTGAGAAGCGCCTGCAAGACAGCCTGCACCGGCGCACCCTCAATGAGCCGACAGACTGCCTGAACAATCGGCAGATCCACCTTCTTCTGTCGGGCAAGCGCGAGAATCGCGGGCGCCGTGGAGACCCCCTCAGCCACGTGGCCAAGCCCACCAAGAATCTCCTGCAGCGGCTGCCCCGCCGCTAGGGCCATGCCCACCCGACGGTTACGCGACAGGTCTCCTGTGGCCGTGAGCACAAGGTCGCCCAGCGTCGCCAGCCCCATAAAGGTCTGGGGCAGAGCCCCTAGCGCGTGCCCGAGTCGGGCCGCCTCTGCCAGGCCGCGGGTAATAAGTGCCGCACGGGCATTGGCGCCGAGTGCAAGCCCATCGGCCACCCCGGCAGCAATCGCCAACACATTCTTCATCGCGCCCCCGAGTTGGGCGCCGATGAGGTCTCCACTGGCATAGACACGCATCGCGCCCCCGTGACAGAAGCGGGCCGCCTCGCGGGCAAAGGCCGCATCTTGGCTGGCCAGGGTTAGGGCACAGGGCAGCCCCCGGGCTACCTCCTGAGCAAAGCTTGGGCCCGTGAGGGCGCCGCGCGGCCAGTCTGGCAAGGCGCGGGCCACCAGATCGTCGGGCCAATAAAAGGAGGGCCCCTCCGGGGTCACCGACAGCCCCTTAGAGAGCCAGATGAGGGCCTCATGGGGGCGGGCTGCTGGGCCCAACACCTGGGCAACCGCCTTCGCTATCGCTTCCAACCCAGCCACCGGCGTTGCAAAAACCAATAACCCCAATGTCCCTTGCCGCGCGACGTCTTCTCTCCACTGGACCAAGGCACGACCGAGGTCGCTGGCAATCGCAAGCGTCGAAGGAAGCGTTACTCCCGGGAGATACTTGGCGTTGGCCTGGTCGTCGTGCAGCCGCGCGGCCAACGCGGGGTCTCGGGCCCAGAGGCTGACCTGCCCAGCACCCGCACGCTGTGCCAGATGCACCGCCAGCGCGGTGCCCCAGGCCCCCGCACCAAGCACCAGGGCTGGGCCGCGTAAGACGTCTGTCACCGCCGCGGCCCCCTTCTCGCCTAACTGGGCAGAATGAGCCCGCTCTCCGACCGAGCCGCCCCCTCAGAGGCGCTGGTGCCGCCTGCCTGCTGCGCGAGATGGGCCTGTTTCTGCTGGAAGAAGGCCTCCCAGTTGATTTCAGCCAGGTGGAACGGCGGGAAGCTGGCACGTTGCACGATATCGGCGAGGTTGGCCCGCAGATACGGGTAAACAATGGATGGGCAGGAGATGCCCTTCAAAAGCGTCCGCTGCTCATCGCTGACGCCGGCAATCTCGAAGACGCCCGCCTCACTGGCCTCCACCAGGAAGGCAACACGATCAGCCACCCGGCAGGTTACGGTGCACCGGATGGCCACTTCCACCATCGTGCCCCCGAGTTCGCGATCAGAGGTGTCAAGCTGAAACTCCAGCCGCGGCTCGGCCGCATCCAAAAAGATCTCTGGCACATGGGGCGCCTCAAGAGAACAATCCTTCAGATAGATGCGCTGCAGCCCGAAGACAGGGCGGCCTGCCTCATCTTGAGCGGCGGGCGCGCCCGAGGGCGGGGGGGCGGAAGAGGCTGTGGTCATACGAATCCTTCAACGAAAAAAGGGAAGAACAAACAAGAACAAAATGAAAGGGGGTATGGGCCAGCAGTGGGTCTGTCCCAGAGGCCACGAGCGCAATCAGCCCGCAAGCAAGGGCGCGAGCCCGCCTTCGCGATCGAGCGCAGCCAGGTCGTCAAAGCCCCCGACATGCTGCTCGCCGATGTAAATCTGTGGCACTGTGCGCCGCCCGGTGCGGGCCATCATCTGGTCACGGGCAGCCGGATCAAGATCGATACGAATCTTTTCAATCGTCTCCACGCCGCGCTGGCGAAGTAAGGCCTCCGCCCGCTGGCAGTAGGGGCAGACAGCGGTCGTGTACATCAGAACATTGGCCATGGTGAGGTCCTCCGAGGGGCGCGTTCTAAAAGAAAAAAGAGAGGAAGGTGGGGGCAGGCAGACAATTTCGGCGGGCTATCCGCCGCGATTGGGCTTCTGGGAAACCGGCAGGCCGGCCTGCTTCCAGGCATCAAAGCCACCCTCAAGGCTGTAGACCTCCGCGATGCCTGCCTTTCGGAGCTTTCGGCCTGCCTGGGTGGATCGAAAGCCGCTCGCGCACATCAAGATGACCGGACGCGGCTTCTTGCCTGACTGGGCGAGCCGCGAAATTTCGTTGGTCTGGGAGGCGAGGGTTGAACCCGGCATATGGGTCGCCTGTGGCACCTGACCCTTGGAGAGCTCCGCGGCTTCACGAATATCGATCAAGAGCGCGTCCTCCGCATTAAGAAGCTGCGTGGCGCCGAGGGTATTGACCTGGCGGGCACTGCTGCCCCGTGTGGCCAAGGGCCAGACCAGCAGACCCCCGCTGATGAAGGCGGCAAGAATAAGAAAAATATTGTCCAGAAAAAACTGCACGAGGAAGAACTCCTGTCAGACGTTGGGCTTCGATTATAGAATCGGGTGTTTAAGTAACAGATATATTATGACCCCAGCTCTCATTCTTCTTCGCCATGGCCAGAGTCAATGGAACCTTGAAAACCGTTTTACGGGATGGGTCGATATCGACCTGACCGAGGTCGGCCATGAAGAGGCGCGTCGTGCCGGAATGCTCCTGAAGGACCGAGGCTTTGTGTTTGATATGGCCTATACCTCGGTACTCAAGCGGGCCATTCGTACCTGCTGGGTTGTGCTGGATACCCTCGATCAGATGTGGATTCCCGTGACCAAAGACTGGCGGCTCAATGAACGCCACTATGGTGCCCTCGCGGGGCTCAACAAGGCAGAAACCGCCTTGAAATATGGTGAGGCCCAGGTGCTGCGCTGGCGCCGCGCCTACGATGTGCGCCCCGACCCGATGGATCCCCAGAACCCCCTCTGGGAGGGCCACGACCCCCGCTATGCCCATGTAGACCCCGACCGCCTTCCCCGTACGGAATGCCTGGCAGACACGGTGGCACGCGTCAAACCCTTCTGGGAGCAGGAGATCCTGCCGCAGCTACGGTCTGGAAAGAGGATACTGATCGCAGCCCATGGAAATTCGCTTCGCGCCCTCATTAAAGTGCTTGAAAACATGTCCGATGAAGAGATCATCGATCTAAATATTCCCACCGCCCAGCCCATCAGCCTGGAGTTTGATGCGCAGTTCGCTCTGAAGGCGCGACGTTATCTCGCAGACCCGTCAGAGATCGAGGCCGCCATGGCCGCGGTGGCCAACCAGGGCAGAGCCCAGAGGCCATAAATCATGAGTGGATCACGTCTTAAGGCGGCAGGATGGGTGGGCATCGGCATGGTCAGCGGCCTGCTGATCAGTGTCGGGATCTCCGCAGTCGCCCAGCGCGACGGCCGGCTCGCTCTGCCCGTTGAAGAGTTGCGACAGTTCGCCGATGTCTACGGGGCAATCAAGGCCCACTATGTGGAGCCCGTCGATGACAAGAAACTCATCACCGAGGCCATCAGCGGCATGCTCACCGGGCTGGATCCCCATTCGGCGTATCTTGACGCCGAGGCCTTTAAAGAACTCCAGGTGGGTACCCAGGGAGAATTCGGCGGGCTGGGCATTGAAGTCGGCCTTGAAGATGGCTTTGTGCGTGTGGTCTCCCCGATTGAAGATACCCCCGCCGCCCGCGCCGGCGTGCGGGCTGGCGATTTGATTATCAAGATCGATGACAAGGCCACCAAGGGCATGAACCTGCAGGATGCGGTCAAGCTCATGCGGGGCAAACCCAAGACCTCGATCACCCTCACCCTCTCGCGCAAGGGCGAGCCACTGCCTATCGTCGTCACCATTGTGCGCGACGTGATTCGTGTGCAAAGCGTGCGGTCGAAGTACCTCGAAGCCGGATACGCCTACCTGCGAATCACCCAGTTCCAGGAACACACCGTAGGCTCGGTGGTATCGCACCTCAATAAGCTGCTCGCCCAGTCCGAAGCCGACAAGACAAAGCCCATAAAAGGCATCGTGCTCGATCTGCGTAACGACCCGGGCGGCCTGCTGCACGCGGCTGTGGGCGTCTCTGCGGCATTCCTGCCCGCCAACACCCTGGTGGTGACCACCGACGGCCGACAGACCGATGCCAAGCGCACATTTTCAGCGCGGCCTGCCGACTACCTGCGCGGCGGCGCAGACCCGTTGACGGGGCTCAACCCCAAGATCAAGTCTCTGCCGATGGCCGTGCTTGTCAACGGCGGATCTGCCTCGGCCTCCGAGATTGTTGCCGGTGCCCTGCAAGACCACAAACGGGCTCAAATTCTCGGCACGCAGACCTTCGGCAAGGGCTCGGTACAGACCATTCTTCCACTCACCAGTAACACCGCAATCAAACTGACGACCGCCCGTTATTACACGCCCTCGGGCCGCTCCATTCAGGCCAAAGGCATTCGGCCCGATTTCTGGGTGGAAGAGACCCCAGAAGGCGATGTCACGGAGCAGTTCCGGGTGCGTGAGGCCGACCTGAGTCGACACCTCGAAGGCGGCCCCGCCTCTAAAGGTACGGGTGCGGGCGCAGACGGACAACAGGGGCAGGGTAAGGCGGGTGGCCCCAACAACAATGCCAAGGCCCAGGATAAGCCCGCAAACACACCCTCCGCGCAGGCACGGCCACAGATTGAGTTTGGCTCAGACTCCGACCACCAGCTGCGCCAGGCACTGAACCATCTGCAGGGTATGCCTGTGGCGACATCAGTCGCCCCACCGGCGGTGCAATAAGTCCGGTCAAGACGTATCAGCCTGGCGCTCAAGCGTCATGACCGATGCAACCGCTGGCACGGGCGCCGATGAGGAGCGGCTGACGCAGTTTAGTCGGCTGCTGCTGCTTGCAGATTTCGATGAGTCCGACCTAGCCCGCCTTCAGACCCAACGCGTATTGATTGTTGGCCTTGGGGGTCTGGGCTCGCCGGTGGCACTGTATCTCGCCAAATCGGGACTGGCCGAGATACGGCTGGCCGACTTTGATACGGTGAGCCTCTCCAACCTGCCGCGGCAGGTGCTCTACGGGCCCCAAGACATCGGACGGCCTAAAGCGGAGGCGCTAGCAGAGGCCCTGGGTCGGCTCGCGCCACAGACACGGTTTACCGCAGCCACCGAAGAGGCCGACGCCCAGACGCTGACCGCCTGGGTGGAGGCGACTGACCTCGTGCTCGACTGTACCGACCAGTTTTCCACGCGGCAGGCGATCAACC
This sequence comes from Pseudomonadota bacterium, assembly GCA_039800345.1. Lineage (GTDB taxonomy): Bacteria > Pseudomonadota > Gammaproteobacteria > Burkholderiales > Burkholderiaceae_A > Hahnella. Next base: position 24,020 of record JBDLQX010000089.1, read on the forward strand.
GCGCCTGCCAACGCGCAAAAAAGCCGCTGGTCTCTGCCGCGGCCCTGCAGTGGTCTGGGCAGCTCCTGGTTATCGATCCCGCCCAGCCCGGCTCCGGCTGCTATGCCTGTCTCTTCGACCCTGCATCGCCGCCCGTTGAGGCGGCCTGTGGGGCCTATGGCGTTATGAGTACTGCGGTGGGCACCATGGGGCTGCTGGCTGCCAATGAGGCGCTCAAGATCCTCATGGGTCAGACCCCTGCGACGGGACGCCTCACGGTCTTCGATGCCAAGGAGCCCAGACTGGATACGCTACGGTTTCGTGCCCGCAGTGCCTGCCTCGTCTGTCAGGTGCGTGAGGCCACCTAAGCAAACCGGCAGGCCGATGAGGGGGGCGGTTAGGGGAAAAGTGCCGCGACAATCACATCTGCGGATTCGCTGGGCCGGGCACGAAAACCGGTCTTGGAAAACCGAAGCCAGCGGCCCTGTACAAACCCCATCGCGAGGCTTGCCTGGAGGGCGGGGTCTAACAGTGCGTGCGCGGGACTGCTGTCGGCGAGCCCCAGCTTGAGGCACTGCCGCAACGAGGCCTCGGTGCGATCAAGCAGTTGATTCACCCGTTGTTGAAGACGTAGATTCTCATAGGCCAACGCCTCGCCTGTAAGCACGCGGGTCATACCAGGATTGGTCTCGGCAAAGTTCAGGAGCATCAAGACAATGGAGCGCGCCTTCTGGGCGGCGGGGTCGGCCTCGGCATCAATCTGATTGATCAGACCAAAAATCGTCTGCTCGATAAACTCCAGCAGACCCTCATACATCTGGGCCTTACTTGCAAAGTGTCTGTACAGGGCCGCCTCTGAGACCTGCAGGCGCGCTGCCAGACCGGCGGTGGTGACCTTCTCCGACTCTTGCTCGAGCATCAAGGCCATGGCCTGCAGAATCTGAAGCTTGCGCTCCCCTGGCTTGAGCCGCTTTCGCGAAGAATCGCCTGACTCCAGATCCTGCATCATGGTCTCCCTTGTGGACGGAATCCGACACGACGGATCAACGATGGCCATGAGTTTACTTGAACCCGCACATACAGAGGCCGCAGCGCGGAGACCGGCCGTCCGTGGGCCCAGGCCGACTTTCTCTGGCTCGGAGAGGCCCAGAGTCGCGCCGTAGAAATGCCCGCCCGATGGGCCGTGCGCAGGTTGATCGCGCTGTCGTCGATCAGGCAGAGGTCGGAGGCGCGACGGCCAGAGGCCCGAATCAGTCGGTGCCAGAGGATCGGCGAGGGCTTCGGACGAAGTTGCGACACCGCATGCATATCATCGATGCAGATCTGTCGATGAAAGCAGTGGGCAATACCGAGTATCTTTAAAAGCCGCTCGGTATAGTCGCGCGGCGCATTGGTAACAAGCCATCGCTCACCGCGCAGCAGTTGAACCTTTCGGCGCAGGCCTGGGGCCCGGGCGACATACTGCGGCAGGTCACTGGCTGGATGGGTCTGAGCCAAGAAATCTTCGGCCACAACCCCATGGTGTCGAATCAGGCCAAGCAGGGTAGCGCCGTACCGATGCCAGTAGGCCGTGCGCAGGGCGCTGGCCTCTTCCAAAGGAAGGGAGAGTCGATGGGCAACAAAACGCGTCATGCGCTGGTTGATCTCGCCCATGAGGCGCCAGCTTGCGTCGTGCAGCGTGTTGTCGAGATCGATCAGCCAGACACGGGCGCCGCGGCGTTGACTGTCAGTCGCCCACCGGCCGATACGGCCATGGCGATGGAGCATTCCCAAGGGACTAGTGCGAGCGAATCATCGTGCCCACCCCCTCATTGGTCAGGATCTCCAATAAGAGGCTGTTGGGCACACGGCCGTCGATAATGTGTACCGACTGAACACCACCACGCGCGGCATCCAAGGCCGAACTGATCTTTGGCAACATGCCACCAGACAGGGTGCCATCGGCAAAGAGGGCATCGATTTCACGGGCTGTGAGACCTGTGATGAGACGACCATTCTTATCTAAGACACCTGGCGTGTTGGTCATGAGCACGAGCTTTTCTGCCTTCAGAATCTCCGCGAGCTTTCCTGCCACCAGATCGGCATTGATGTTGTAGGTCTCTCCCTGCGCGCCCGAACCAATGGGTGCAATGACGGGAATAAAACCACCACGCAGAAGAGAATGCACGATATCGGGGTCGACCTGCTCAATCTCCCCGACGTGTCCAATATCGAGCATCTGGTCTGGGGCATCCTGGGCGCTGAGCATAAGCTTGCGGGCGCGAATAAGGCCTCCGTCTTGGCCTGTCAGGCCCACAGCCTTTCCCCCGGCATGGTTAATGAGCTCTACGATCTCTTTGTTCACCTTGCCCGCCAGAACCATCTCCACAATGTCCATGGTCTCGGTATCGGTGACACGCATGCCCTGAACGAACTCACCCTTCTTGCCCACCCGCGTGAGGAGTTCTTCTATCTGAGGGCCGCCACCGTGGACGACCACCAGGTTAATGCCCACAAGCTTAAGCAGCACCACATCGTGGGCAAAGCCCTGCTTGAGCGCCTCATCGGTCATGGCGTTACCGCCGTACTTCACCACCACGGTCTTGCCATGAAACCTGCGGATGTAAGGCAGTGCCTCGGCGAGGATTGCCGCCTTCTGCCGGGTATGCTGGAGATCGGCCATCGACGTTACCCGGCGCTAGTCGCCGTATTGCTTCTGACGCAACTCACGCCGCTGCTGGGCCTCGACCGAGAGTGTGGCCGTGGGGCGGGCCAGAAGCCGCTGCAGACCGATAGGCTCGCCGGTTTCCTCGCAGAACCCGTACTCACCAGAATCGATACGCGCAAGCGACTGCTGTACTTTTTTGATCAGCTTGCGCTCACGGTCTCGGGTACGCAACTCCAGAGCATGTTCTTCCTCAATGGTGGCCCTATCCGCAGGGTCGGGCACCAAGACCGTCTCCCGAAGATGCTCGGTGGTCTCGCCGGCATTGGTCCGCAGTTCGGATTCGAGCGCCTGCAGCTTACGACGGAAAAAATCGAGCTGGGCTGAGCTCATGTAATTCGATTCGGGCTGCGCGAGCAGCGCCTCCTCGGAATCGATGACGACACTAGCGGCAGATTTCATTGCTTCACCTTCAATCAAACAGGGTCATGCCACCTCAACCTCAGACAAGACACTGGGTGAGACCTTTTTCGATTGTATCCCTCGGCAGGCTGCGGCCGATGAACACAATACGACTCTGCCGCTTCTCTGAGGGCTTCCAGGGACGGCCTTTGTCGCCCCCCATCAGCATATGGACCCCCTGAAAAATCATCTGATGGTCGCTGCCTTTGAGCCAGAGTACGCCCTTATAGCGAAAGAGCTGCGGCCCATAGGCCTGGCTGACGGCAGAGATGAAGGCCTCAAACTTGTCCCCATCAAAAGGGCGGTCCGCCTTAAATAGAAACGAGGCGACATCGTCGGCATGATGGTGGTGCTTATCTGTGTCCAGAAAATCCGGATCGATTTCCAGGGCCGAATTCAAATTAAAGCCCCGAATATCGAAGACCTCGGCAATATCGACCTCGCCAAAATGCACCAACGCAATCGGGGCCCGCGGATTCATCGCCACGAGCCGTCGGCGCAGATCGGAGAGCGCCTCGGCCGACACCAGGTCGGACTTCGACACCAAGAGCCGATCCGCAAAGCCCACCTGGGCCTGGGCCTCAGAATGCGTGCTCAGTTGGGCGGGTCCATGCACCGCGTCCACTACGGTAATTACGGCATCAATCAGGTACTGCTCGGCCACCGCGTCGTCGACAAAAAACGTCTGCGCCACAGGCCCGGGCTCTGCCAGCCCCGTGGTCTCAATAACCACGCGATCAAAGGCGATCTCGCCTGCCTCACGCCGCTGGGCAAGACGCCCCAGCATGTCCACAAGATCGCCCCGCACGGTGCAGCAGAGGCAGCCATTGTTCATCTCAACAATGCGCTCCTGCTGGTCGGCGAATAGGAGTTCGTTGTCAATACTCTCTTGGCCAAACTCGTTCTCAATGACGGCAATCTTTTGTCCGTGAGACTCAGAGAGCACGCGCTTGAGCAGGGTGGTCTTGCCCGCCCCTAGAAAACCGGTGAGGATCGTAACGGGAATCATCGGCTTATTGTGCCAAAAGGGGCCTGGGCCTTTGAGGCCGCATTAGAGACCACAGGCCGCCCGCAGGGCCTGCGCCCTATCGGTTGCCTCCCAGGTGAACTCTGGCTCTTCGCGCCCAAAGTGCCCGTAAGCCGCCGTCTTGCGATAGATCGGCCGCAGCAGGTCGAGCATCTTGATGATGCCCTTGGGCCGCAGATCAAAAATCTCTGCAACGGCCTTGGCAATCCGCTCATCGGGCACGACCCCTGTTCCTTCGGTCGTCACCCATACCGAGGTCGGCTTGGCCACTCCAATCGCATAGCTCACCTGGATGAGCGCCTTTTTCGCAAGGCCCGCCGCAACAATGTTCTTGGCTACATAACGACAGGCATAGGCGGCAGACCGGTCCACCTTTGAGGGGTCTTTACCGGAGAAAGCACCGCCGCCATGCGGTGCCGCGCCCCCATAAGTGTCGACGATAATTTTGCGGCCCGTTAAGCCACAGTCGCCCTGGGGGCCGCCCACCACAAACCGCCCCGTGGGATTCACGAGATATTTAATTTCGCCCTTGACGAGTTCCTTGGGCAGCACGGGCTTAATAATCTCCTCGATCACCGCCTCACGCAGGGAGGCAAGCGCAATGTCCGGTGAATGCTGTGTGGAGAGCACCACGGTATCGATGCGCTCGGGGCGCCCATTTTCGTACCGCAGGGTGACCTGCGACTTGGCGTCGGGACGCAGCCACGGCATGCGTCCATCACGGCGCAGAAGAGACTGCCGCTCTACCAGGCGATGCGAAAGATAAATCGCCGAGGGCATCAATACCGGCGTCTCATCGCAGGCATAGCCAAACATCAGCCCCTGGTCGCCCGCCCCCTGATCGAGGTTGTCATCCTGGGCGGCGTTCACCCCCTGGGCGATATCCGGGCTCTGCTTGTCATAGGCCACGAGCACGGCACAGCCCTTGTAATCAATGCCGTAATCGGTGTTGTCGTACCCAATGTTCTTAATCGTCTCGCGGGCGACTTGAATGTAATCAACGTTGGCCTGGGTCGTGATCTCGCCAGCGAGCACCACCAGACCCGTGTTACACAAAGTCTCTGCCGCGACGCGGGCCCGAGGGTCTTGGGCCAAGATAGCATCGAGCACAGCATCGGAGACCTGGTCAGAGACCTTGTCCGGGTGGCCTTCGGAGACCGACTCCGAGGTAAAGAAATAGTCTTGAGACATAGCACTCTCCATCGAAAGGACCGCCTGCGGTCGCTCTAAGTGCCTGCCTAGGACGCGAGGGTTGCTTGAACCCGGCCTTGTGTCGCGTAGGGCAAACGCTTTAGCGGTATTTGAACGACAATCGCCCCGCAAGTTGTCGATTAAATCGGCGATTCACTCACTATAGTGCTTATGCAGACTCTATTCAAATTGGCCGCCTTCGCGCCCCTGCCCTTTCTGCGTGCGGCGGGTCTGGTCCTGGGCCTGGGGGTCTGGCTGGCATCGGCCCGCTATCGACAGGCCTTCAATACCCAGTGGCATCAGGCTCTGTCCTACTGGGCCTCCGGCCGGGCCGGGCGCGCACTACCCGCAAAGACACCCCGAAAAATCGCAGCGATTGGTCAGGCCGGAGTCTTGCTCACCGAGCTTCCCAAAATATGGTGCCGGCCCGAGGCCGCGCGGGCAATGCAGAGCACTGGCTTTACAGAGATACACGAGGCCCTGGGCCGCGGCAAAGGCCTGATCATCCTCACCCCGCACCTTGGGGCCTTTGAACTTGCAGCACGCAGAATTGCACGCGAGTTTCCCTTAACAGTGCTCTACCGTCCCGCGCGAAAGCCCTGGGTAGAAGCGCTCTTGCAGGCATTTCGTTCCGCAGAAGGGGTGCGGGCGGTACCCGCGAATGCGCAAGGGGTGCGGCAGCTGCTGCGTGCCCTACGTCAGGGGCAGGCCATCGGCCTGCTTCCCGACCAGGTGCCCTCCCAAGGCGAGGGGGTCGTATCAGATTTCTTCGGACGACCTGCCTACACGATGACCCTACCCATTCGGCTGGCCCAGGCCTCCGGGGCCGCAGTGGCCTGGGCCACCGCCTTGCGGACAGCGGGCGGCTGGAGCCTGACGCTGGAACTCTGGAAGGCGATCGATCACGCAAGAGAGACCGATGCCTCCGCGCGGCTTGCCGAGATACCGCTTGAGGAGGCGCTCGCCTGGATGAACCAGGGCCTTGAGGCCCGAATTGCGCGCGCCCCCGAGCAATATCTCTGGGCCTACAACCGCTATAAGCGCCTCTAGCGATGGCACGGGTCGTACAAACCCTCGCCGCGCGCCTCGGCATTCTGCTCGGAGGCCTTCTGGGTCGACTGCCCATTCCGATGCAACGACGGCTCGGTCGTGGGATTGGTCGGCTGATTTATCGTTTCTCGGTGCGTCGACGCCGCATCGCGGAGCGCAACCTAGCGCTGTGTTTTCCCCACTTCACCGATGCCGACCGTGACCTGATTCTGCGGCAATTTTTTGAGCACTTTGCCTGCGCGCTGGTCGACCTCTTCTGGCTCTGGCAGAGGCCTGCCGAGCAGATCATCGCGCGGGTCACATGGCGGGGCGAAGAACATCTGCGTGCGGCCGAGGCCGCAGGCACGGGCCCACTCATTATTCTCGCGCCGCATTTTCTGGGCATTGACGCCGGGGGAACTCGGCTACAAATCGAGCGCCCGCTGGTCTGCCTCTATGCGAACCAGTCGATTCCGGCGATTGATGCCTGGATTATTCGGGGCCGCGGCCGCTTTCATCAGGCCACACTGGTCTCTCGGAGAGAGGGTATTGGCAAGCTCGCACGCCTTTTACGCAGTGGCATGGCCGCCCACTTCTCTCCCGATATGGACCTCGGCACCAAGGGCAGCGTCTTCGTCCCGTTTTTCGGGGAACTGGCGGCCACGCCCACCAGCCTGGTGCGGCTCGCCCAACTCGCCAACGCAACCGTGGTGCCCATGGTGACCCGACTGACCCCACAAGGCTATGTCTCCACCTTCTATCCGGGTTGGCGATACCAAGAGCAAGAGGGCGAGTCGGTCACAGACGCCGTGGCGGCGATGAACCGACAGATCGAGGCCTGGATCCAAGAAGACCCCAGCCAGTACCTCTGGACCCACCGACGATTCAAGACGCGCCCCGCTGGCGTTCCCTCGGTCTATTCCTAGGCCGCATAATCTCTGGCTATGCGGATTTCCTTCACCAAAATGCAGGGGGCTGGTAACGACTTCGTCGTGCTCAATGCCCTAGAGGGCCTTGACCCTGCCGTGTTGCGCCCAGAGCAGATTCAACGGCTTGCGGATCGCAAATTTGGTATCGGCGCAGACCAGGTGCTGGTCGTGGAGCCCGCCTCAGCGCCGGATGCCGATTTCGACTATCGAATCTTTAATGCCGACGGCCACGAAGTCGAACAGTGCGGCAATGGCGCCCGGTGCTTCGCCCGTTTTGTGGTCGACCAGGGCCTGGCCGAGGGTCCCGCGATTCGCGTAAAGACCAAGGCCGGAATCATCGTGCCGCGCCTGCAGTCCAACGGCGAGGTCGAAGTGAATATGGGCTGCCCGGTCTTGCGGCCCGAGGCCCTGCCATTTCAGACAGAAGGCCTTGCGCACGAGGTACGGGCGGGACAGACCTGCTATGCCCTTGCGGGTCCCACAGGCCATGACCTCTGGCTTGCGCCGGTGTCGATGGGAAATCCCCACCTCGTACAGTGGGTGACAGACCTCAGACACCATCCAGTGGAAGAAGAAGGCCAGTTTTTGCAGTCCAGTCCGCGGCTGCCACAGAGCGTGAATGCTGGGTTTGCAGAACGACTCGGGCCTCAGTCCATCGGCCTGCGGGTCTACGAGCGCGGCGCCGGAGAGACGCTGGCCTGTGGTACCGGGGCCTGCGCCGCCGCGGTAAGCGGCATCGCCCAAGGACTTCTCACGGCCGACGCACCCATTGCTGTGCAGACCCGCGGTGGGCTGCTCACGCTGCGCTGGTCGGGCCATGCCCACGACCCCGTCTGGATGTCGGGCCCGGCCACCACCGTCTTTCACGGAGAAATCACCCTATGAGCACAAGCGCCGCGCCCCCTGTCACGCCCCCATCCTCGTCGGCCAGCGATGGTGCTGCGCAGGCATCCCCGACCCCGACACCTGCATCGGTTGCCCAATTCCTGCATGACAATCCCGAATTCCTTATCCATCAGCCCGCCCTGCTCGCCCAGCTGGAGCTTCCTCGTCAAGAGAGTTCGGGCGCCATCTCCTTGGCACAGCGACAGACCCAGGTGCTGCGTGACCGCATTCGACTGCTGGAGTCGCGGCTCACCGAGATGATGCACGTCGGGGAAGAAAACGACGCGATCGTGAAAAAGATGACCGGCTGGATTCGTGAGACGCTGCTGGCCCATGACCCACTGGAACGTCTAGCGGTGCTTACAGAGGGGCTTGCCAAAGGGTTTTCGGTGCCGATTGTGGCACTGGCGCTCTGGGGCAGAATGGCAGCACTACGGGTTCCCGGCAGACTCATGCCGTCTGCGGTGGTCTTCTGCGAGAACCAAGACGAGGTCACCGTACTGGCCGGTGCCCTCATTCGGCCGCTCTGCCTGCCGGCCCATGCCTATCAGGCGCGACTCGCACTCGGTCTGACCTCAGACAGCAGCGCACAGAATGGGTCCGTCGCGATGATTCCGCTGCGGCCTGGCGCCAGCCCCGAGGCATTTGGCCTCTTGGTGCTGGCCTCGGCAGACCCCGGGCGCTTCTCCCAAGACCATGGTGTAGATCTGCTCAACACCCTGGCCGAACTCACCAGCGCATCACTGCTCGGGCTCACCCTCGCAACGCCGCGGTCATCCGCATAGCGGCGCGACACCCCATGGATCCGCGCATCGCGACGTTCTTGCAGGCACTCGCCGCGCGACACTATGCGGTTCATACCGTCGCCTCGTATCGCAGAGACCTCGCATGTCTTGCGGCCTCGACCCAGAACCCGCTGTCCGACCTGACGACCCACGACCTTCGACAGGCGCTCGCGCAGTGCGCGGCCCAAGGCCTGTCTCCTCGGTCGCTGGCGCGGCGTCTGTCCTGCTGGCGGCAATTCTTCGACTGGCTTCTCCGGTCCGAAGACTCTGGTGAGGGCAGTGGTGGCTCTGGCAGTACCAGGCCCAACCCCGCCACAGGCCTGCGGGCCCCTCGACCAGGACGGCCGCTTCCCCGAGCGCTGCCGGTCGATGCCGCACTGGCCTTTGTCGATGGGCCCAAGGCCGCACCAACCGCCCCAGCAGCCCCCGACTGGCGCAGCCTACGAGACCAGGCCATGGTGGAACTGCTCTACGGCTGTGGGCTGCGACTCTCAGAATTGATTGGTCTAGACCTTCTCGACACCGGCCAGAAGAACGGATGGATCGACCTCCAAGACGATGCAGTAACCGTCTGGGGCAAAGGGGGCAAGCGTCGCAGTGTGCCCATGGGCCGACCGGCCCTTACAGCCCTCAATGCCTGGCTCTTGGCCCGCACAGAACGGCAACAAAAGCAGCCCGAAGATCTCCCAAAGAGTCTCGCGGTATTTCTGAACGACCGCGGGCAACGCTTGTCCGGGCGATCGGTGCAGCGCCGCCTGCTTCACCGTGCCCAGGCGATGGGCATGGGCCAGACGGTGCACCCGCACATGCTGCGTCATTCCTTTGCCAGCCATCTGCTGCAATCCAGCGGCGACCTGCGTGGTGTGCAAGAGCTTCTTGGCCATGCCCAGATTTCGACGACCCAGGTCTACACCCACCTAGACTTTCAACGCCTCGCCCAGGTCTATGACCAGGCCCATCCCCGGGCCCAGAAAAAATGAGAGCCTTTGACAAGGGTGCCCAAAACCCCCAAAATCCTGGGCTTGCTTAAGGAGCGTTGCGAGGATAGCCACTAAAAGGCGCTATCTCCCAGGCTTAAGCAGTCTCTGCTTCTACGCCCCGTATGGGTTCCTGCAGAGATCCTTCGTAACGGCGCTCGCGAAACTTTTCTTTATTGAAAGGAGCGCGAGATGAGCGCTGTTTTAAAACCTCTCACCACCCAAGACTATGTTGTTGCCGACCTGTCGCTTGCCGACTGGGGTCGCAAAGAGATCAGAATCGCCGAGACCGAGATGCCGGGCCTGACAGCAATTCGTGATGAATTCGCCAAGGCCCAGCCGCTAAAAGGCGCACGCATCACTGGGTCGCTACACATGACCATTCAGACCGCGGTGCTCATTGAAACGCTTACGGCGCTCGGCGCTGAGGTGCGTTGGGCCTCGTGCAACATCTTCTCTACCCAAGACCATGCGGCGGCCGCTATCGCTGCCAACGGCATCGCAGTCTTCGCCAAGAAGGGCGAGACCCTGGAGGAGTATTGGGACTACACCCACCGTATCTTCGAATGGACCGACGGCAAGCCCAGCAACATGATCCTCGACGATGGCGGCGACGCCACCCTGCTGCTGCACCTCGGCGCGCAGGCCGCACGCGATATTCACGTACTCGACCATCCCAAGAGCGAAGAAGAAACCTGCCTCTTTGCCTCGATCAAGAAGCAATTGGCCAAAGACGCCGGTTTTTATCAGCGCAACCTCGAGGCCGTGATTGGCGTTACTGAAGAGACCACCACGGGCGTACATCGTCTCAAAGAGATGTCTGCCAAGGGCGAGCTTGCCTTCCGCGCCATCAATGTGAATGACTCGGTCACCAAGAGCAAGTTTGACAACCTCTATGGCTGCCGTGAGTCCTTGGTCGACGGCATTAAGCGCGCGACCGACGTGATGATTGCCGGCAAGGTGGCTGTCGTGGCTGGCTATGGCGATGTGGGCAAGGGCTCCGCCCAGGCGCTACGCGCGCTGTCTGCCCAGGTCTGGGTAACAGAAGTCGACCCCATCTGCGCCCTGCAGGCGGCCATGGAAGGCTATCGCATAGTCACGATGGACTACGCCGCCGACAAGGCCGATATTTTTGTGACGGCCACGGGTAACAAAGGGGTGATCAGCTTTGACCACATGGCCCGCATGAAAGACCAGGCCATTGTCTGCAACATCGGCCACTTCGATAATGAGATCGAGGTCGCCGAACTCACCACGAAGTGCAAGTGGGAAGAGATTAAGCCCCAGGTCGACCATGTCATCTTCCCCGATGGCAAGCGCATCATCCTTCTGGCCCAGGGACGCCTGGTGAACCTCGGATGCGGCACCGGGCACCCCAGTTATGTGATGAGCTCGTCGTTTGCCAACCAGGTGATTGCCCAGATCGAGCTCTTTGCCCACAAAGATTTTTATGAGAAGGGCAAGGTCTATGTGCTGCCCAAGCACCTCGACGAGAAAGTCGCGCGACTGCAACTCAAGAAGCTCGGCGCGATGTTGACGGAACTGAGCCCGGAGCAGGCCCGTTATATCGGTGTGCCGGTCGAGGGTCCTTACAAGCCTGAAGCCTATCGGTACTAGGCAGCAGCACCTTGTCGGCGATGCGTCCTCGTACTGAGGTCAGCCTAGAGTTCTTCCCGCCCAAAAGCGCTGCTGCCCAAGAACAACTCGGAGAGACTGCCCGGGCCCTGTCCCGGCTCTCCCCGAGCTATGTCTCGGTCACCTACGGGGCGGGCGGCTCCACGCGGGAAGGCACCCGAACCACGGTGGCCCAGATGCAGGGGCTATTTGGGCAGGTCGCGCCCCATGTGTCCTGCATTGGGGCATCCCGGGACGAAATGCATGCCCTGCTCTCGGAGTACCGGACGCAGGGCATCTCCCGCATTGTTGCCTTGCGTGGCGATCTGCCCTCGGGCTACGGTCAGGGTGGGGCGTTCGCCCATGCCGTCGACCTGGTGGCCTTCGTACGCGAGGCATTTCAGGACCAATTTCAGATTGAGGTCGCGGCCTACCCCGAGGGCCATCCGCAGGCCCGATCGTTTCAAGAAGATCTTCGGCATTTTGCGGAAAAGGTTGGCGCCGGTGCCCATGGGGCAATCACCCAATACTTTTTTAATACCGATGCTTATTTTCGTTTTGTCGATGAGGTCTTCGCCCTAGGCATCGATATCCCGATCATTCCCGGCATCATGCCAATCACCAACTACAGCCAGCTCGCCCGGTTTTCGGATGCCTGCGGAGCGGAGATCCCCCGGTGGATCCGGGCGCGGCTGCAGGGCTACGGCGACGATCTGGCCTCGATTCGGTCCTTTGGTCAGGAGGTCGTCACCGATCTGGTAGACCAACTCATCACCGCGGGCGTACCCGGGCTGCACTTCTACACCATGAACCGTGCCGAGCCCCTCTTGGCCATCGCGGAGACACTCGGGCTCTGTTCCTCAGAAGTACCGCCAGCCTAGTTCTGTCAGGCAGGCATCAAGCCGCGCATCATGCGGCTCCCCAAACGGCTGATCGATGAGGCCCTGGGCGAATCCCAGGCCAATAAAACGCGGCCGCGGGGGCCGCGGATGCAGCCGCAGGGCCTGCGCGATGGATCGATCGTAGAGGCCCTTGCCCGCGCCGAGCCGCTCCCCCCCGGGTCCCACGCCCAGGCAGGGAATGATCCAGGTATCACAGGCCACCACCGCGCCTTCTGCAGGCACAGGCAGCCCCATTGCGTCTTGACTGAGTGTTGCCCCTTCCGACCAGACCCGCATCTCCAGGGGCGCGTTGGCTGCTACGACCACCGGCAGGGCTAAAACCCGACCAGCACGCTGCCATTCTCGCCAGAGTGCCTGCAGATCGGGCTCCTCTCGCCAAGGAAGGTAGACCGCGATGCGTTGCCAGGATTCGTCCTCTGCACGGTGACGCAGCATATTGGCCATGCCGGACGCTGCAGCCTGCCTATCAACAATGGGCATCTGCTGTCGATACACCAGTAACCTGCGGCGCAATGCAGCCTTGTGAGTCGCGGCTGCGTACGGGTCAGTCCGCGTTACGGCATCGGGTTTCGTAACAGCGGGATGCGGGTTGACCGTCGGGCTGGTCATTTGTGATTTCCTCAGGCTATGCTTGGAGGTATGGTGAAGGCCTTTCGTCAACGTCGTCAATTGCTTCCTACCGCAGCCTCTGCGTATGTCTCTGCACGGTCCTGGCCCACGAGTCTGGGCTCTCGGATCCTGGCCGCAGCCCTGGCAGTCTTCGCGGCATCCAGTGCTTTTGCGAAGGCCCAGCCGGCCCCGGCTCCGCATCCCATGCTGGCGGCCAAGCAGGCCTTCGAACGGCAAGATCTCGGGGGGCTAAGTCGTGCCCGATCTCAGCTCTCCGGAGACCTCCTGGTTGTCTGGCCAAGCTACTGGAACGCCCGCATCCTCGTGGGCAAGCAGCCCTTCGGGCCGCTTGCCAAGGAGACGATCACCCAATTCGAGCAGGAGTTCTCCGGTCACCCGCTCATTCAGACCCTCAAAAGCGACTGGCTCCTCGCCGGGGTTCGCGCCAAGAGTTGGCCGGAGCTCTCCATACTGCTCAAAGATTTTCCGGCCCACCCGTCAGAGCCCGCCTCGGTGCAGTGTGCCCGGATGCGGCTTGCCGGGGAGACCGCCGCACAGAACAACCCGGCGGAGATTCTGATCGGTCGCGAGACCAACGAGGGCTGCCTGGGGCTTCTTGAAGACCTCGCGGAGAAGCGCCGCATCGACCCACAGACGTTGCTGCTGCGGGCCCGCTGGGCGGGCCTCGCTGGAGATGCCAAGGCCGCCAGCAGGATCAGCCGTGCCGCCCAGGCCGCAGGCGTGAAGCCTGCCAAGAGCGAGCAGGCGCTACTCTCGGTGCTCGCCTTGAGCAAGACCAACATTGCCCGCGCCGTATCGGAATACACACGCCTGCAGAAGACACTAAACGCGGAACAACAGGCCTTTGCCTCCCTGGCGCTGGCTTCTCGACTCTGGCTGCGCACAGACCAACGCGTCTGGTCGTATCTCCATGCGGGTCTTGCCTCCGCACACCAGCAGCCCTCTGATGTACTGGAGTCGGCCGCCCGACTCGCCCTGCGCCGCGCGGACCGGGAGGCCCTGCGCCCACTCATTGCCGCCATGCCCCAGGGCCTGCAGACCGCAGAGACCTGGACCTACTGGCGCGGGTGGCTGGCTGCCGAGTCCGGCCAGACCCGTGAGGCCCAGGTCATCTGGGCAGATATTCCGGTGGGCTGGAGCTTCTACAGGCTCTTGGCGTCTGAGGCCCTAGGCCGCTCGGTGCTTCCCGAGCAGCACCTGCCCCAGACCCACGACCAGTTCTACATCGACGCCCTCACCCCGTCAGTGAGCAACAACCCTTTTCTGCATCGTAGCCTCGCCCTCTCACGATTAGGGATGCGCTCAGAGGCCGTCGTGGAATGGAATGCCCTGACCCAACAACTCACCGACAACGGCCTGATCGCTGCCGGACGCCTAGCGCTTGAGGCAGGCCAGCCCGACCGGGCCATCGCTGCCGCGATTCGCACCCAGACGATCCATGACTTCAGCCTTCGATACCCCAAGCCCTTTAAAGACCTGATCGCAGAACGTGCAGAAGAAAAGGGATTGAGTCCGGGCTGGGTCCTTGGGCTCATTCGCCAGGAGTCACGCTTCCTCACCGCCGTGAAATCGCCCGTCGGAGCCACGGGCCTGATGCAGCTCATGCCCCAGACCGCACAGTCCGTCGCAAAGAGCCTAGGCATGCGTCGAGTCGATACCCAGTCGCTCGCTGAGCCAAGCATCAATGTACGTCTCGGCACGGCCTACCTGCGGGACATGAAGGAAAAATTCGAAGGCTCGGCGGTCCTGGCAAGCGCTGCCTACAACGCGGGGCCATCGCGCAGCCAACTCTGGCGGGCCTCGCTCGATCGCCCCATCCCAGGGGCAGCCTTTGCTGAGTCGATTCCTTTTACAGAAACGCGCGACTATGTGAAGCAGGTGCTCGCCAACACCGTGATGTATGAGGCTCTGCTCAGTCAGCAGGCTGCCAAGAGTTCCTCTCGCAGCCTCGGCCAGTGGCTCTCCGAGATTGGCCCCCGTCCGGTACGCACGCCGGCCACGGGCATCACCCGCGTTGGATTACAGAAGGATTAATCACGTATGTCCCCCCAGGCGTATCCCTCCGTCATCGCTATTCTTGGGGCCAGTGGTTTTATTGGCCAGGCACTCTGCGCCTTTCTCGCGCGCGCCTCACAAGGTACCGCGCGCCATATCCGCGTAATTACCCGTTCGCGAGAAAAAGCCAAGGCCCTCTGGAGCCTGCCGGGCGTGGAGATCGTACAGGCCGACGTACGGCAGGAGGCCGAACTCGCCGATGCGCTAGAGGGCGCCACAGCGGTGGTCAATCTGGTGGGCGTTCTGCAGAGCCGAACAGGCAAGCCCTGGGGACCCGAGTTTGATGAGTCGCATGTGCGACTGCCCTCACGACTTGCGCGATGCATGATACGGCAGGGGGTGCGCAGGCTCGTGCATATCAGTGCGCTAGGGGCATCCGATCAGGCCCCGTCGATGTATCTTCGGTCCAAGGCCGCCGGCGAGGCGGCCCTGCGAGGCACGTTGAACCTTGACCTCACCATCTTGCGGCCATCGGTCGTCTTCGGCCCGGGTGACCAATTTCTCAATCTGTTTGCGCAGATGCAGCGCTTTCTACCGCTCGTGCCCCTGGCGTCGGCGCATGCCAAGTTCCAGCCCATCTACATCGGCGACATGGTGGCCGCGATCGCGACCTGCCTCAGAAAGCCGCAGACACGCGGCAAGACCTATGAGATCGTAGGCCCCGAAGTGCTCAGCCTTTATGAGATTGTGCATTGGGCGGGCTACTACAGCGGCCACCCCCGGCCGATCTTTCCGCTTCCCGACGGCCTCGCCTGGCTGCAGGCCCTGGTCATGGAGCATCTGCCGGGCAGGCCCTTACTCTCGCGCGACAACCTGGCCTCAGCCTCCGTGCCCAATATCGGCCAGGGCCCCATGGCAGAAGAGCTAGAACTGCCCGCCCCCGTCAGTCTGCATGCCATCGCACCGGCGATGCTCGGCGGTCAGACTCCCCGCGGCAGACTCCTGGCCCGGCGCGCACGCGGTCATTGACCTCGGTTGCCGCCCTTCTTGCCCCGGATCGATGGAATGATCCCGTCGTAGGGCGATTGCCGGCAGAAATTTCCGTCTACTGCGTGGGCGGTGCCGTGCGTGATGCCTTGCTTGGCCTGCCAAGCCAAGACCGAGACTATCTGGTGGTGGGCGCCACCCCTGCGGCCATGGTGGACGCCGGCTTTCGGCCTGTGGGCCAAGACTTTCCGGTCTTTCTTCACCCCCACACACAGGCCGAATACGCGCTGGCCCGTACCGAGCGTAAGTCGGGCCATGGCTACAAAGGGTTTGTCTTTCATGCCAGCCCCGACGTGGGGCTCGAAGACGACCTGGTGCGGCGCGACCTCACCATCAATGCCATGGCGGTCGACAGCGCAGGCCATCTGCACGACCCCTTCGCAGGCCAGGCAGACCTCGCCCAGAGGCGGCTGCGGCATGTCAGTCATGCCTTTGCAGAAGACCCCGTGCGCCTCCTTCGGCTTGCTCGGTTTCTGGCCCGCTGGCCCGACTTTACGGTCGATGCCAAGACCGAGTCACTCTGCCGTGACATGGTGATGCAAGGGGAGGTCGATGCCCTCGTGCCCGAGCGCGTCTGGCAGGAGCTCTGGCGCGGGCTCGAGGCGGCTGCCCCGCAGGCCATGCTGGCCTTTCTCTCTCGCCTGAACTGCTATACAGCCATTACTGGGGTCGCCCCACCGAGCCCCGCGATACTACAGACCCTTGAGGCCTTACGTACCGCCGAACTCCCCACAAGTCTGCTCGCCGCCTGGCTCTGGGGAGATCAGCCACAACCGCCCAAGCTCCCCCTGCCGCGTGAGGTGTCCCAGTGGGCAGGCCTGATCCGGCGCGGCGCGCACCAGCCGCCCCTGCGCGAGTCCTATGGCCGCTGGCCGCAATCCCTTGTCGGCTGGGCAGAGGCATCCGACCTCTTTCGTCAGCCCGACCGTCTCGACCCCTTGGTGCGGTGTGTATCGGTCATGGCTGCCGAGGTCCCATCCCCACAGGCGGCTGCGCGACGCGCCCTCTGGGCCGAGACCACGCAGGCCCTACTGGCCTACCCCGTAGGCGGCCATGCCCAGGCGGCTGCACAGCAGCACCAGCCCGTGGCCGAGGCGGTGCGGGCCGCACGTGAATCCTTCGTGGCTCAGTACCTTAGGCAGCAAGGCCTCGAGATGCCGACAGCACCAGAAAAGACTGGCCCATCGCCCCATCCGACAGAAGGGTCTGCAGGTCCGACAGCGCCCTGAGGGCATCGGAACTCTTGGGCGGGGACCCGGCACCCGCCGCGCCAAACAGACGATGCCGCGCGTCTTCTAAAACGCCCTGATCCAATAACCAGGCCGCCTGGGTCTGTAGACAGAGATCGACCCCAGGCGAGGCGATCGCCTCAGCAATCTCCGAAAAATTGACATGGGCTGTCAGGTCCTGGGCTCCGGGCCGCGCGAGTATTTCTTCCCAGTCATCAATGCGACGATGGCGCCAGTGGCCGGCCAGCGTACCCCCGCGACGGTCTGGATGGTCTAACTCGTACTGCTCATAGCCGTAATCAATCAGCAGCAGCGCCCCCCAGGCCAAAGACCCGCTGAGGCGCCGCGCCCAAGAGGCAAGGCCAGGCGCCCATTCGCCACGATGGCCTGCGTCCCAGCCCAGACCGAGGGCCTGCTGCCGCGCCTGCCGGGCCTGCACATGACTGCGCAAGGGTTCGGTGGCGGGCCGACGCGACCAGCGCAGGGGGCCTTCGGCCTTGACCTCCAGCCCCCATTCCCAGACCTCAGGCGCGGCGGTGTCCCAGGCAAAGACCTTGACGGGAAGGGCGTCGGCCACCTCATTGGCCAGAATGAGGCCCGCCATGGGCGTGTCCTCTCCTTGCGCGCCGACATACCAAGAGACACGATCGGCGAGCGGGGCGGGCAGTTGCGAAAGGCGCGCTTTTTGCAAAGCACGCATAGCCGCACTGGGCTCGAGAATTTCGTAGGCCTGGGGCAGACAGCCCTGCTCGGCCAGCAGGGTCAGAAGGTCGGCAGCCAGGGCGCCATTTCCTGCCCCATATTCACGAATCTTCAGAACGGAAGGATCGTGGGCCTGGCCTGCGATCTCCACAAACCGGCGCGCGACGGCCCCAGCCAGCCAGGGGCCAAGGCCTGTGGCGGTGACAAAATCGCCCGACGGTCCAAACGGGCCATCCGGCGACGCACCACCCGCGGCGTAATACCCCGCAGTGGGGTGGTACAAGGCCCAGTGCATAAAACGGTCAAAACCCAGCCAATGGGTCTGCGGATCGGCCTCTCGACAGAGCGCCTGGCGCACCTGAAATTCTCTCTCGGTAGAAGGCACAACGGGCAGGTTCATGGAGGCAGAGTATCAAAGGTAGACTTGCGGCATGTCCGCGCCTGCACCACCCTCTACCCAGCCTGCACGCCCTGTCCGCCCCGCCGCTGCCCTGGTCACCGGCGCGGGAAAGCGGCTTGGCCGATCGATCGCCTGGGCGCTCGCCCAAGAGGGGTGGGCCGTCGCGGTGCACTATCGCTCAGCGCAAGAAGAGGCAGAAGACCTGGTGGACAAGATCCTCACCTCCGGCGGGCAGGCGCGGGCGTTCCAGGCCGATCTCGCGGCACCGCAGAGCCCGGAGGATCTTGACCGCTGGCTTGATGCGATCAGCGAACATCTCGGCCCCGTGGGGCTTCTGGTCAATAGCGCGTCGCGGTTCTCCTTCGACCTCGCCCACACCTGTGATGCGGAGGGCCTCATCGCCCATTACCAGACCAACCTCATCGGACCGGTGCTGCTCACCCAGGCCCTCTATCGCCATGTGCAGAAAAAACACCCCCAGGGACAGACGCCCAGCCTTCCGCAAGGCGTAGCGATTAATCTTCTCGACCAGAAGCTTGCCAACCCAAACCCTGATTTCTTTAGCTACACCCTATCGAAGGCCGCACTCCAGCAGGCCACCGCCCTGATGGCCCGAAGTCTTGCGCCCTGGCTGCGGGTGGTGGGCCTCTCGCCAGGATTCACCCTGATTGCCGAAGGCCAGTCGCCAGAGGCCTTCGCCCAGGCCCACCGGATCTCCCCCCTGGGAGAATCCAGTCGCCCCGACGAGATTGCCCAGGCGGTATGCTGGCTGGCCACCGCCCGTGCCATCACCGGCACGACGGTGCTGGTCGATGGAGGCCAACACCTCATACCCAGCGATCGCGATCTTCAATTTATGACGAGCACCCCTTCCTAGCCGCACATGACTGCCCTCTTTGATCCCCGCCTTGCCGACTGCCGCCGGCTCTTTCTCTCAGGATTTGTCACCGACGCATCGATCGGCTTTCACGGCCACGAGAAGGCGCGCAGGCAGCGTGTAGTCATTGATGTAGACCTCTTTCTTCCTTTGTCATCGAGCCAGTCTGCCCGGGACAGCATCGCCGATGTGGTCGACTATGACTTCATGCGTGCAGGAATTCGGGGGCTGCTTGCAGAGCGCCACTTCAATCTTCAAGAGACGCTTATCGATGCCATCGTCGCGTTCTGTCTGGCCGAGTCTCCGGCCCGCGCAGTCCGCGTGCAGACCCAGAAGCCCGATGTCTACGAAGACTGCAATAGCCATGGCGTTGAGGCGCTGGTCTGGCGCAGCGCCGAGGCTCAGGGCCCGACCTCCGGTTCTACGTGATGCCTCCGCCAGCCGCGCACGCCATGTCTCTGTCCACCGGCGCCCCCGTCGTAGACGACCCCATGACCCAAAGCAGCTACCAGGAGGTTCATTGGAAGCCCATTGCGCCCCCGCGCGCCTACAAGAGTCTGCGTAACGAGACCGAGGTCCAGAAGCTGTCGAAGCGCCTTTATCGCCAGGTGGGGCAGGCGATCGCAGACTTTACGATGATCGAACCCGGTGATCGGGTCATGGTCTGTATGTCCGGTGGCAAAGACAGCTATGCCCTGCTCGACCTCCTAGAGGGTCTGCGTAAGCGGGCCCCGATTCCGTTTAGCCTCGTGGCAGTCAACCTCGATCAGGGACACCCGGGCTTTCCCACGGAGATACTGCCCACCTATCTGCGGGCGGGGGGCTTTGATTTTCATATCGAACGGCAAGACACCCACAGCATCGTCAAGCGCGTGATTCCCGAAGGACAGACCACCTGTTCGCTCTGTTCGCGGCTTCGACGCGGGATTCTCTATCGGCTGGCCACCGAACTGAAGGCCACCAAGATTGCCCTCGGGCATCACCGCGACGACATCCTGCAGACTTTTTTCCTCAATCTCTTTCATGGGGGCAGCCTGAAATCCATGCCGCCCAAGCTGCGCTCCGATGACGGCCAACATGTCGTCATCCGCCCCCTGGCCTATGTGGAAGAGGAAGACCTCGAAGCCTGGGCGATCCACCGGGCCTTTCCCATCATTCCCTGTGACCTCTGTGGCTCACAGGAGAATCTGCAGCGCCAGCAGGTCAAGGCCCTGCTCCGAGACTGGGACAAAAAGCACCCAGGGCGCATCGACTCGATGTTCAAGGCGCTAAGCAATGTCAAGCCCTCGCACCTGCTCGACCAGAGCCTCTTTAATTTCCACGACCTGCCCACAGTTCAGGACCCCGAATGAGTTCCCTGCTGCGCATGGTCACCATCGGCTGGGTGATCCTCAAGTTCGGGCTGGACCAGCTGGCCGTCGATGGCGCGCGCAAGGGACTGAACTCCCGAAGCCTAGGCGTGCTCTTGCAGGTGCTGCGCCTGGGACGACGGTTTGAAGAAAAGCGGGGTGCGCGTATTCGTCAGGCGCTCGAGAGCCTCGGGCCGATCTTTGTGAAGTTTGGACAGGTCTTGTCTACCCGGCGTGACCTGCTTGCAGAAGACATCGCCGATGAACTTGCCCTCTTACAAGATCAGGTGCCGCCTTTTGCATCGCACCTCGCCATTGCCACGATTGAGAAGGCCCTCGGCCAGCCGCTAGAGGCCCTCTTTGCCTCCTTTGATGCCCAGCCCGTTGCAAGTGCCTCGATTGCACAGGTGCACTTTGCCCAGCTACACAATGGCCGTGAGGTGGCTGTGAAGGTGCTTCGGCCCGGCATGGCCCAGATCATCGACAAAGACCTGGCCCTACTGAGACTCTTTGCCCAGGTCGTCGAGCGGTTCTCCGCCGATGGCAAACGACTCAAGCCCCGCGAGGTCGTCGCAGAGTTCGACAACTATCTTCACGACGAACTGGATCTCGTGCGTGAGGCAGCCAACGCAACCCAGCTCAGAAGAAACTTTGAGGGCTCTGCCCTCCTACAGATCCCCGAGATGATCTGGGACCTCTGCCGCACCGATGTCTTGGTGATGGAGCGGGTCTATGGCATTCAGATCAACCGTATGCAGAAACTGCGCGAGGCAGGCGTCGATCTTCAGCAGTTGTCGCGCGATGGCGTGGAGATCTTCTTCACCCAGGTCTTTCGCGACGGCTACTTTCATGCCGATATGCACCCCGGCAATATCCTGGTGGCCGACCGCGGTCCACGCTTCGGCCGGTATATTGCGCTCGACTTCGGCATCGTGGGTACCTTGTCTGAATACGACAAGAACTATCTGGCGCAGAACTTCCTTGCCTTTTTTCGGCGCGACTATCGTCGGGTGGCAGAACTCCATATTGAGTCGGGCTGGGCGCCGGCTGATACCCGGGTTGATGCCCTTGAGGCCGCCGTGCGGGGCGTCTGTGAGCCCTTCTTTGACCGGCCCTTAAAAGAGATCTCGCTTGGCCAGGTGCTGCTACGACTCTTCCAGGCCTCGCGCCGCTTCAATGTTGAGGTTCAGCCCCAACTCGTACTGCTGCAAAAGACCCTGCTCAATATCGAAGGGCTGGGCCGCCAACTTGACCCGGATCTCGACCTCTGGGTCACTGCCAAGCCCTTTCTCGAGAACTGGATGCAGGAGCAGGTGGGCTTTGCCGCCCTGCGCCGCCAGACGCAACGCGAGGCCGAGCGCTGGGCAACGATGCTGCCGCAGCTTCCGCGGCTTGCCCACACGGCGCTCGCGCGGCTGGCCTATCCAGAGCCCAGCCCGGTGGCCCTGGGTCTTGCGCGCCTCACGCGCGAGACCCAAAAGACCCGACGCTGGGTACTGCTCCTCTCTTTGCTTGTCTTGCTGCTGCTGTTAAATATGGGGGCTCTGATCATCAAGATCTGGGGAATCGAACTGCCAAGTCACTAGGGGGATCTCTTCTTATGCTGCTTACACTGGTCGGTATCTATCTGGTTTTGTCTATCGTCATTGGCCTGCTGGCGGCCCGTCGTGTTCATTCCGCCAGCGACTACATCACCGCGGGCCGAAACCTGCCCATGCCGGTGGTCATGTCGATGGTCTTTGCCACCTGGTTTGGGGCCGAGACCGTACTCGGCATCTCTGCAACCTTCCTAGAAGAAGGCTTTCGGGGGCTGATCTCTGACCCGCTCGGGGCCTCGTTATGCCTCATCTTATTTGGCCTCATCTTTGCCTTGCCGCTCTACCGTCTCAAGCTGATGACCCTCGGTGACTTCTTTCGGATTCGATTCGACCGACGCATCGAGCTGGTGATCTCCCTGTGTATCGTGATTTCATACCTGGGATGGGTCTCGGCACAGGTCACCGCCCTGGGCCTTGTCTTTAGTGTGTTGTCGGATGACGCGATCACCATGAACCAGGGGATGGTGATTGGTGCGAGTGTGGTCCTGCTCTATACCCTGGTAGGTGGCATGTGGTCCGTGGCAGCCACCACCTTTGTGCAGATGATTGTGATTGTGATTGGACTGCTCATCGTCTCGAGTATGGCGGGCGATATGGCTGGTGGTATTCCCGAGGTCATCGCCAAGGCCTCGGCCGAGGGGAAGTTTGAATGGCTCCCAAGCCTCGATCTCGTTGATATGCTGGGCTGGGCGGCAGCACTCTTTACCATGGCCCTGGGTTCCATTCCCCAGCAAGACGTCTTTCAACGGGTCAACTGTGCCAAGAATGAGTTTGTGGCGGTCTGGGCAACCACCCTGGGCGGCATCGCCTACTTCTTCTTTGCCGCTGTACCCCTCTTCCTTGCGTACACCGCCAATATCATCGACCCGGCGCTCACGACAAAGCTCATGGAGGAAGACTCCCAGCTCGTGCTGCCGAGCCTCGTGATCGCCCATATGCCGTTCTGGGTACAGGTGGTCTTCTTTGGCGCCCTACTCTCCGTCATTATGAGCACGGCCTCCGGCACCTTGCTGGCCCCGGCAGTCACCTTTGCCGAGAACGTCATCAAGGGGTCTGTGCCACATATGTCTGACCGTCAGCTCCTGCTGACGACCCGCATCACCGTCTTTGTCTTCACGCTGATGGTCACCGTCTATGCGGTGATCACCGATGCAACGATTCACACCATGGTGGAGAACGCCTACCGCATCACGCTTGCAGGCGCCTTTGTGCCCTTGGCTGCGGGGCTCTTCTGGCGTCGGGCGAGCAATCTGGGGGCGGCGCTGTCTGTCTTCTTCGGTCTTGGCGTCTGGCTCATGCTTGAAATATCCGGGGCTGAGATGCTCGTCGAGCCGCAACTCATCGGGCTGGGCTTTAGCCTGATTGGCATGGTGCTCGGGTCGTATATTTCCCCCAACCCGCATGCGAGCCAGCCTTCTGGCATGGCCCTGCACCGATCCCACCCCACGAGCTTCTAAGGCATCTCTATGCATGTCATCGTGCTCGCGGCGGGCAAGGGCAGTCGCATGAAGAGCGGGCTGCCCAAGGTGCTCCACCCAATCGGGGGGCTTCCCATGGCGGGGCATGTTCTGCGCACGGCTCAGTCTCTAGGGGCCCGCCAGTTGGTGGTGGTCATTGGCCATGGCGCCGAGGCCGTGCGCACCCGGCTCTCAGCATTTGAGACGCCCGACTGCCCCGTGGCGTTTGTGCTGCAAGACCCGCCCCTGGGTACTGGGCACGCGGTATCGGTGGCACTACCCGTGCTGCCGGACACAGACTTCTCCCTCGTGCTCTACGGGGATGTGCCACTGCTTCGCCCGGAGACCCTGCAGGCACTTGTCGATGCGGCTCGACGCGGCAACAGCCTCGCCATACTCACGGCAGTGCTGTCCGATCCCACCGGCTACGGTCGCATCGTCCGTGATCACCAAGGTGCCATTCTGCGCATCGTGGAGCAGAAGGATGCCGACCCCGAGACCCGCAAGATCACGGAGATCAACACGGGCGTTCTGGTGGCGCCAACCGCTGCCCTGCGCAGATGGGTGGCGGCGCTGAATAACAACAACAGCCAGGGCGAGTACTACCTGACCGATGTGCTGGCCATGGCGGTCTCTGAGGGGCAGGCGGTCGAAAGCATTGTCTGCAGCGACCCCACCGAGATTGAGGGCGTGAATAGCCAGGCCCAACGGGCCGCCCTGGAGCGGGTCTTTCAGCGGCGACAGGCAGAGGCGCTTTTAGAGCAGGGGGTCCAACTGGCCGACCCCAACCGTTTCGATCTGCGCGGCGTGCTGCACTCTGGACAAGATGTGTTTATCGATGTGGGCTGCGTCTTCGAAGGCAGTATTTCCTTGGGCGAGGGGGTTCAGATCGGCCCGCATTGCGTTCTCAAGAATGTGCAGGTCGCGCCCCATGCCCGTATTCATGCCATGAGTGTTCTGGAAGACTGCCAGGTTGGGGCCTCGGCCGTGGTGGGTCCCTTTGCCCGCATTCGTCCCGGCACGGTGCTGGCAGAGCACAGCCACATCGGGAACTTCACCGAGGTGAAGAACAGTCAGGTTGGTCCGCACTCCAAGGCCAACCATCTCTCCTACATTGGCGACGCTATGATTGGTGCCCATGTGAATATTGGGGCCGGCACGATTACCTGTAACTACGATGGCGCAGAAAAGCACCAGACCGTCATTGAAGACCATGCCTTTATTGGCTCAGACACCCAGTTGGTCGCGCCGGTCACCGTAGGCAAAGGTGCCACGGTGGGGGCGGGCACCACAGTCACCCATCCGGTGCCCGCCCAGGCGCTCGCCCTGTCACGGGTGCGGCAGACCAACCTCGGGCACTACCAGCGCCCAGAGAAAAAACGGAAATAGCCTATGTGTGGCATCGTCGCGGCCGTCAGCGCAGAGAACATCGCGCCTTTTCTCATTGAAGGCCTACGACAGCTTGAGTATCGCGGCTACGACTCTGCGGGACTAGCGGTTCTTAGCGATCAGGGCATCAAGCGTCTGCGGGCGGTGGGCCGCGTGCAGGAGCTGGCCCAGGCAGCCATGGGGCTCTCGGCAACCGTGGGCATAGCCCACACCCGATGGGCAACCCATGGAGCCGTGACCACAGACAACGCCCACCCCCATCTCTCAGAAGGCAACGGGCTCACCATCTGCCTGGTGCACAACGGGATCATCGAGAACCATGAGGCGCTCCGGCAGCAACTGCAGGCCCGTGGCTATGTATTTCACTCTCAGACAGACACCGAGGTGGTAGCCCACTTGCTGCACCAGGTGCGACAAGAGACGGGTTCCCTCACCGATGCCCTGGCCCTGGTGCGTAGGCAGCTCAAAGGCGCCTATGCTTTTGCCGTGCTGAGCAGTCGCGACCCCGATACGGTGGTCGCCACACGACTCGGTGCCCCCCTCGTCGTGGGCGTGGGGCAGACCCCGCAGGAGGCATTTCTGGCCTCTGATGCCTCAGCGTTGCTACAAGTCACCCGCGACATGATCTATCTTGAAGATGGCGACCTTGTCACCCTTCGCCGCGACCCGGAAAAAGGCACCGTCGTGACCTCGCTTATCGACCGGGCCGATAGGCCCGTGGTGCGTGTGCCCACCCGCTCAAGCCTGTCTGCAGATGATGTCGCCCTCGGGCCGTTTCAACACTTCATGCAGAAGGAAATGAACGAGCAGCCAGGGGCGGTGGCCGCAACACTTGAAATGGTGACGGGGGCGGGCAGCCTCTCGAGCGAACTCTTCGGTGCGCAGGCACCAGGCGCCTTTGCCAAAACACGCCACGTGCTTATTCTGGCCTGTGGTACGAGCTTTCATGCGGGGCTGGTCGCCCGCTACTGGCTTGAAGCCCTTGCGGGCATCCCCTGTACCGTCGAAATCGCCAGTGAGTATCGCTACCGTACAAGCGTCTGGCAGGCCAATACATTGGTCGTCACCATCTCACAATCCGGTGAGACCGCCGACACCCTGGCGGCACTCGAACATGCCAAAGGCCAGGGCGCAGAACACACCTTGTCGATCTGTAATGTGCCCGAGTCCTCTCTCATTCGGGCCTCTGAACTGCGCTTTCTCACCCGCGCAGGCCCGGAGATTGGGGTGGCCTCCACCAAGGCCTTCACCACCCAGCTGGCTGCCTTGTTCCTGCTCACCCTGGTACTCGGGAAGCTGCAGGGGCGGCTGAGCCCCGCAGACGAGAGCCGCTATCTCGCCCAGCTGCGGCATCTGCCCTCGGCGCTGAGCTCGGTACTGGCCGCAGAACCCACATTTCAATCCTGGGCAAAGCGATTCGTCAACAAATCGCATGCCCTGTTTCTGGGGCGCGGTATCCACTATCCCATCGCGCTAGAGGGGGCGCTCAAGCTCAAAGAAATTAGCTACATTCATGCCGAGGCCTATGCCGCCGGGGAGCTCAAGCACGGCCCGCTCGCCCTGGTCGACGCGGAGATGCCTGTGGTGGCTGTGGCACCAAACGACCAGCTGCTTGAAAAGCTTAAGAGCAACCTTGAAGAGGTGCGGGCCCGCGGTGGAGAGCTCTATGTGATTGCCGACCAGGGTTCTGGGTTTGAGGCCTCAGAGGGTGTGCATGTCATCACGCTCGGAGACCATGCGGGGTTGCTCTCGCCGATTTTGCATGTGGTGCCCCTGCAGCTGCTGGCCTACCATGTGGCCCTGGCCCGTGGGCACGACGTCGACAAGCCACGCAATCTCGCAAAGAGCGTAACGGTCGAGTAAGTTCTCTCATCGAACCCGATCGGCCACGGCGCAGTTCGTTCATCAGAAGCAGTATGCGCGGTTCCAACGAATCGAACCGCAGGGCGCTCTGCGAAGGTCTTCACTGGTAATCCACCACCAGGGGCGCATGGTCGGAGAACGACTGGTCACGAAAGACAAAGGCGTTTTGGGCTCGGGCGGCAAGGCCTGGCGTGGCAACCTGATAGTCGATACGCCAGCCTACATTGTTGGCCCGGGCCTGACCGCGGTTGGACCACCAGGTATAGGCCGCGGCCTCTTCGTTGGGATAGAGGCGTCGATAGACATCCACCCAGCCCACCGCAGAGAAGACTTCGGTCATCCAGGCCCGCTCCTCGGGCAGAAAGCCCGAGTTCTTCAGATTGCCCTTCCAGTTCTTTAGGTCGCGTTCGGTATGGGCGATGTTCCAGTCACCACAGATCAGAAACTCGCGGCCGGTCTGTCTGTATTCCGCAAACCATCTGCGCAGCAGAGGCAGAAAAACCGCAAGGAACCGAAACTTTGCAGCCTGCCGATCCTCCGAGGCAGAGCCCGAGGGGGCATAGAGGCTCACCACCGTAACAGGGGGTCCGCCTTGTGAGAGGCCGGCATCAAAATCTGCCCGCAGGATGCGGCCCTCGCGATCAAACTCCGCCACACCCATGCCGGCCTCCGTGCTGCTGGGTGCCACGTAAGAATAGATGCCCACCCCACTGTATCCGCGCTGCTCTGCGCAGTGCACGACAGAGCCCATCCGCCCCGCGGCGCTGGTCAGGGACCGTAGGGGCGCCTCTAAGTCTTCTGGCTGGGCCTTGAGTTCCTGAACACAGACCAGATCGGCGCCGCTTTCGGCAAGCCAGCCCAGGGCGCCCTTGCGGGCCGCAGACCGTAGGCCGTTGACATTCAAGCTGATGACACGCATCGGTGTATTCTTTCACGAATGGGCGCCTCGACCTACTCTGCCGCATCCTCTGCTCGGGAGGATGCGTTCCTGCGCTTCGCGATCGAAGCAGGGGTGCTGCGTTTCGGAACGTTCATCACCAAGGCCGGGCGGACGTCTCCCTATTTCTTTAACGCGGGGCTCTTTCACCACGGAGGGCTACTGGGGTCTCTCTCCGACTTCTACGCCCAGGCTTTTCTGGCAGCAGAGTCCGCGGGGCTCTGGTCTGCAGATGGTCTCTATGGGCCTGCTTACAAGGGTATCCCTCTGGCCAGCGCCACGGCGGTTGCGCTTGCCCGTTCGGGCCGTGACATTGGGTTTTCCTTTAACCGCAAAGAGGCGAAGGACCATGGCGAGGGGGGAATGGTGGTGGGTGCGCCGCTGGCCGGGCGGATCGTGATTGTGGACGATGTGATCTCGGCGGGTACCTCGGTTCGGGAGTCGGTCGAACGCATTCGCGCGGCTGGCGCAACCCCGGTAGGGGTCTTGATTGCGCTGGATCGTATGGAGCGTGGGGGCACCGCGCAGGCCCCCACAGACCGGTCTGCTGTACAAGAGGTGGCAGAACAGTATGGGCTGCCTGTGAAGGCCATAGCGACGCTCGAAGACCTTCTGGACTTCTTGGAGCGATCCAATGATCCCGCATTACAGCAGTACCAAGAAGCGGTGGCGGCCTATCGAACCCAATGGGGTGTGGGCAGCCCAGCTTAACCGCATGACCGTGGATAAATGGTGGTGCCGCGTGTCGGATTCGAACTGACGACCTACTGATTACAAATCAGTTGCTCTGCCAACTGAGCTAACGCGGCGTACTGCAGATTCTAAATCGTTTTCTCGGAAGTTTTTCTTCGCTGATTACTTGACCCGACGCAGCGATGGTCTGCCCGATCCGGGGCCAGATCCTGCCGGCGGGGGGTCGGGCTTGTCGGCTGTCTCAGCCTCGCCCGCAGGGGGTGCAGACACCGGGCCGAGGCCAACTCGCCCAGGGGTCTTCAGTCGTGTAGGACCTGAAGACTTACCCGTCTTGGGTTTGCCCACCACATTCAGAGGGGAGACCTCTTCTGCTGCGCCTTCGGGCTCGCCCATCGGCTTAGGGACATCAAAGGCCATGCCATGGCCCGTCTCTTTCGCATAGATCGCCACAATCTGATCGATGGGCACCCAGATGTCTTCGGCCACGCCAGAGAAACGCGCGGTAAAGCTTACTTCGGTGTTGGTCATCTGCAGACGATGGGTCGCCAGCGCGCTCACATTTAATACGATCTCGCCAGTGCGAACATGGGCCATCGGCACACGAGTCTGTTCGTTTACCGCCACCGCAAGATAGGGTGTAAACCCATTGTCAGAGCACCACTCATAGATGGCGCGCACCAGATAAGGTTTGGTGGAACTGACTTCGGGCGGGGGCTCAATCGAGTGCATGGGAGAGTACGACAACGATTCAGGAGGCTAGGGCCACGCTGACTTAGCGCCGCATGACCTTCTCTGAAGGCGTCAAGGCATCAAAGAAGGCCGGTCGCGAGAAGATACGCTCGGCATACTTGAGCACCGGGGCTGCCGCCTTAGGAAGTTCGATGCCATAGTGCTCAAGGCGCCAGAGCAAGGGCACCAGAGCGACATCAATCATCGAGAACTCTTCTCCAAACATGTACTTCGACTTGGCCACCACAGGGGCGAGTTGCGACAAGCTGTCACGAATCGCGGCCCGTGCCTTGTCGATCTTTTTGGTGTCTTGCTTCTCAAGCGTCTCCACATGCACAAAGAGTTCGCGCTCAAAGTTCAGAAGCATGAGGCGGGCCCGGGCCCGCTGCACAGGATCTGCGGGCATGAGTTGTGGGTGCGGGAAACGCTCATCAATGTACTCATTGATGATGTTGGACTCATAGAGAATGAGGTCGCGCTCCACCAGAACCGGTACCTGACCATAGGGATTCATGATCGAGATGTCTTCTGGCTTGTTAAACAAGTCGACATCCCTGACGCGGGCCATATCTGAGTCCATCAACCCTTTTTCGAACAGAACAAACCTGCACCTCTGACTAAAGGGGCAGGTGGTACCGGAATACAAGACCATCATGACGTGATACTCCTCAGGCGTAGTAATCGAGTGGCATACAGCGGATGTAGACCGCCAGAGCCCTGCCGGGCCTGGCCTTCCTTTGTCCTGACGCAACAGGGAAGGCTAGAGCCTGGCCAGACTGGCTGGCCCCCGGCCCTCTCCGGGCTTATGCGCCGCGTTGTCTTATCGGATATCTTTCCAGAAGGCAGCGTTCATGCGCCAGGCAAAGACAAAGAAGAGTGCCAGAAAGAGAAGCACCCAGACACCGACCTGCTTACGGGTCTGGGCCACCGGCTCGGCCGCCCAGGAGAGAAATGCGGTGAGATCGGCCACGAGGTTATCGTAATCTGAGGCCGATACCTTGCCGGCCGACTGCGATACAAAACGATCAAAGACCTGCTGCTCTTCGCCACCCTTAGTCACCGTCTTGAACTCGGCTGCATTCTGCCCCTGTAGCTCCCAGAGGACATGCGGCATGCCCACTGCCGGATAGACCAGGTTATTCCAGCCTGTGGGTCGGCTTGGGTCGACATAGTAGGTACGCATGTAGGTGTAGATCCAGTCCGCGCCGGTTCCGGCCTTCGAAGACCGCGAGCGGGCGGTCAAGGAGAGGTCTGGAGGCGCCTTTCCAAACCAGGCGGCCGACTCCTTCAGTGGCATGGTGGTCTTAATGAGATCGCCCACCTTCGCATCAGTAAGAATCAGGTTCGCCTTAATCTGGTCTTCTGTCAGCCCAAGGTCTGCGAGCCGGTTGTAGCGGACCTGCGAGAGACCGTGGCAGCCCAGGCAGTAATTCATAAAGAGCTTTGCCCCGTTCTGCAGCGCCGCCTTATCCGTCAGTTTGCTGGTGGGAAACTGATCGAGCGGGGTGGCGGGACCAGCGGCAAATGCTGGGGTGGTTACGGCCCAGATAAAGGCTGTAAGAACCATCGCAAAACGAGAAACTGCGGGCCGAAAGAGGCGAAGGAAAGTCATGGCATGTACTCGTAATCAGTAATCGTGGAGAGACGTATCTCGCTTAGAGGCCCATCTATCAATGCGGCTGAAAAGTGACGCGATCGGGTACGGGCTTGAACTCCCCCCAGCGTGACCACCAGGGCATGAGGGCGAAAAAGCCGAAGTAAAAGATCGTGCCTAGCTGCGAGACCACCTGCCC
>JBDLQX010000090.1:0-25043 GCA_039800345.1 Pseudomonadota bacterium
CCCAGGCCCTTGGGGATTTTGCCCAGCGCTACGCCCACGACCCGCTTTCCATGGACAAGTGGTTTTCGGTACAGATTGCCACCCCGCGGCTCCACGATCAGGAGGGCTACACCATTCTGGCGCGGGTGCAGAGTCTGCTGTCTCATCCGCTCTACGACCTCGCCAACCCCAACCGGGTGCGGGCGGTCTTGGGGGTCTACTTCATGGCCAGTCTCTCGGGCTTTCACCGGGCCGATGGCCAGGGCTATCGGCTCTGGGCCGATAGCCTGGGTGCCTTGGCCCTGCGTAACTCGCAGCTTGCAGCGCGACTTGCCCGGTCGCTCGACCGCTGGAAGACCTTCGAGCCAAGTCGCAGGGGGGCGATGCAGCAGGCGATTGAGGCGCTCGCGGCGACCCCGAACCTGCCGCCAGATGTGGCCGAAGTCTGTGGCCGATTTCTGGAGTGATACCTGTCATAGAAGTTTCATATCACTAAAGCAAACTGCGACCCATGACGTCACATCCTCCTTCCTCTGCACGCAAGACGTTTCAAGAACGTGCCCATGCCGACTTGATCGACAGTTATGACGAAGAGCTCGAGATGGAGCTCGATGATGATCGGCTCGATGAGTTGCTCATGGATATTCCCGCGCAGGGGCCGATCGCGGAGGGGTCCATCGATCGACGCCTGTATTTTCGCGAGCTCTTTCGGCTCCAGGGTGAGCTTGTCAAGCTTCAAGACTGGGTGGTCGATAATAAGCTCAAGGTGGTCGTGCTCTTTGAGGGCCGCGACGCCGCAGGCAAGGGCGGCGCGATCAAGCGGATTACCCAGCGATTAAACCCACGCGTGTGTCGGGTGGTAGCGCTTCCCGCGCCCAATGAGCGCGAGCGCACCCAGTGGTATTTTCAGCGCTATATTCCGCATCTTCCTGCCGGAGGGGAGATCGTGCTCTTTGACCGCAGCTGGTACAACCGCGCTGGGGTGGAGCGCGTCATGGGGTTCTGTACCGATGAGGAGTACGAGGAGTTTTTTCGTACCGTGCCAGAGTTTGAAAAGATGCTGGTGCGCTCGGGCATTCTGCTCATTAAGTACTGGTTCTCGATCAGCGATGAAGAGCAGCATGTGCGATTCACCATGCGGATTAAAGACCCCTTAAAGCAGTGGAAGCTCTCGCCTATGGATATGGAGTCGCGGCGCCGCTGGGAGGCCTACACCAAGGCCAAGGAGACGATGCTTGATCGCAGCCACATTCCGGAGGCCCGCTGGTGGATTGTCGAGGGCAATGACAAGAAGCGGGCGCGGCTCAATTGCATGGCGCACCTACTGGCCCAGATCGATTATCAGGAGCTTCCCCACCCCGAGGTGGTGTTGCCCGAGCGAGTAAAGAACCCGGATTACATTCGGCACCCGGTACCGGCCGGGTTGATCGTACCCTCGGTCTACTAACGAGTCATTGCTACGCCTTATCGCAATGCGCGCTGGGCGAGGGCCAGCCAGAATTTGGCCCCCACGGGAATAAGCCGATCGTTAAAGTCGTAGCTAGGATTATGAAGTGCACAGGGCCCAAGGCCATGGCCTGACTCCCGATGCGGCCCGGTCAGGTCGCCATTGCCTAAAAAGATATAGCTGCCCGGCCGCTCGAGCAGCATGTAGGCAAAATCTTCTGCCCCCATGGTGGGCTCGACAGGCAGGCGCACCATGTCAGCCCCCACAAGATTGCGGGCGACTTCGGCTGCCAGCGCCGTGGGCTCGGCGTGGTTAATGGTGGGGGGATACTGCCGGTCAAACTGCAGTGCGGCATGGGCCCCGAACGCCAGCGGCAACTGGTCGCAGAGCCTTTGCATACCGTTTTCAATGACATCGAGGGCCTCAAGGCTAAAGGTGCGCACCGTGCCCTTAAGCAGGCAGGTATCGGGAATGACGTTCACGGCCTCGCCTGCCTGCACCATGGTGACCGAGATGACGACCGACTCCACGGGCTTGGAGGTGCGGGTGATGAGTGACTGAAATGCCTGGATGAGGTGGCTGGCAACCAGCACCGGGTCGATGCCGAGGTGGGGCATGGCCGCGTGGGCGCCTTTGCCGGTGATGAGCACCTCGAACTGGTTGCTGGAGGCCATGATCGGGCCCGGGTTCATGCCGAACTCACCCTCGCGCAGGCCGGGCCAGTTATGAATGGCAAAGACCTGGTCGCAGGCAAACCGCTGAAAGAGGCCATCATCAACCATGGCCTTACCGCCCCCACCGCCTTCCTCGGCGGGCTGAAAAATCAGCACCACACTGCCGGCAAAGTCGCGCGACTGGCAGAGCAACTGGGCACCGGCCAAGAGCATGGCAGTGTGGCCATCATGGCCACAGGCGTGCATCTTTCCGACATAGGTGCTTGTATGGGCAAAGAGGTTTTTCTCCGTCATGGGAAGTGCGTCCATGTCGGCCCGAAACCCCACAGATTTGGTACCTGGCTGTCTACCCCGAATCACGCCGACCACACCTGTGCCGCCAATCCGTTCATGGACCTCATCGACGCCCATGGCTCGGAGTTGTTCGGCCACCAAGGCGGCGGTGCGAAACTCCTCAAACTTCAGTTCCGGGTGCGCGTGGATGTCGCGGCGGATACGGGAGAAGGTCTGTTGTAGCGAGTCGGTGGGGGTCGGCGCGTTCATGGAGAGATTATGGCCTAGGCTTGGCTATTGTCACACGAGGGCTTCCATGCAGTACGAGTCGAAAGCGGCTACCGTGCTGTGAACTGGTTACCAGGCTCAGCTCTCCGCCGCAGGCCTCCGCGGCCCGGCGGGCGATCGAGAGGCCAAGTCCATTGCCCGCCACCGCCCCCACGTTGTTTCCGCGGAAAAAGGCCTTAAAGAGCTGCGACTGCTGCGCCTCGGGTACACCAAGCCCCTGGTCGGTCACGTCGAAGGTGAGCCGGTCTTCGTCGGCCCGCACCTCGACGGTCACCGGTGCCTCCTGCCCGTACTTCAGTGCATTGGTCAGCAGGTTTCGTAAGACCATTTCCAGTAGCCGGCTATCACTCTGCACCTCGCCCTGAAAGCCGTGGTCATGCACGACCACGCGGCTCCGCGGCTGCTTTTGAGAATCGCAGGCCCAGCGGATGGCCTCTTCGAGGATCGCAAGTGGGCGCACCCAGTCGAAGCGGACCATTCGGTCGCCGGTTTCAAGCCGATTGAACTGCAGGGCATCGTGGAGGATTAATTCCATCTTTTGCAGCGCATCGCGAATGGTCTCGAAGTATCGGTTGAGCTTGTCCCGGTGCGCTTCTGTCTGGGGCCTGGCAATGGCCTCAATGAGGTCGGTACTGGTGGTCATGACGGCCAACGGGGTCCGCAGCTCGTGGCTGAGCATACGTACGATGCGGCTGCGTAACAGGGCGATCTCTCGCTGCCGCTCGGCCAGCTGACGGGCCTCTTCTACTGTGCGTTGTTGGGCCTGGATATCGGAGATGGCGCCCACCAGCATCGCGTCTGCCTTGGGCCGTGGCCGTACCATGCGCGCCCGAAACAAGACCCATCGCCAGCCGCCATCGGCATGGCGTAGGCGCGCCTTCAGGGTTAACTGGCCGCTGGGGTCCTCAATGGCTGCGCGGAAGGCGGCCCGAAAGACTGGCCTGTCTTCCCGGTGCAGCCGCACCTCAAGCTCCTCGATGGTGGCCATGGAATGGTGCGGGTTGGTGCCCAGAAGCCCATGCAGATGACCGGAGAGAAAAAGTTCCTGGGTTTTAGGCTGCCAGGACCAGATGCAGTCTTGGGTGGCATCTACCGCAGCCTCAAAGACCGTCTTCTCCATGGCGAGTTCTTGTGAGAGACGAATCGCGCGCGAGTTCAGCCTCCGATTGTCGGTCTCTAGGTCTTCTGCTCTTTTCCGGTGGGCGTCCTCGCGCCGGTGGTCAAAGACCGAAACAAGAGGGCCAATGAGGTTGACCGTGAGCAGCAGCAGCATAAAGATGAGTAATACCAGCCCGGCATGCTGTCCAAGCAGGCCGCTGTGGTGCATCGACCAGATACCCGCGGCCAGGCTGAGGGCTGATCCGAGCCACCACCAGCGGCGGGTGTGCTCCCCTTTGGTGTGGCCTGCCCGCGCGGCAAGCAATACCGCGGTGGTCGCGGAGAAGACGACGGCCGCAAGCGACAGCCCGACAAGAACCGGTTGGTGCGCGAAAACCAATTTATTTAGAATCCTTAAATATGAGAGTTCTGATTATCGAAGATGACTATCAACTGCGGCCGCTCCAGCGGGAGCTCGTCGAAAACCTGGGCCACGAGGTCGACGAGGCCACCAACGCCAAGGATGGTCTGGCCATGCTCAAAGGGGACCCAGACATCGAACTGGTCTTACTCGATCTTGGCCTGCCCCCCGCACCGCAGGACATCACCGAGGGCCTCTGGTTTCTGCAGGAGGCGCGCCTCTGGGATGCCCTGCTGAAGGTTGTAGTCGTTTCGGGCCAGAGCCACGAAGACGCCCAGCTGCGCTGCGTAGAGGCGGGGGCCTTTGATGTGTTGTCCAAGCCCTTTGGGCGGGAGCAGCTCGCATCTGCGCTGCATAGGGCGGCTTTTTTCAGCCGCACAGAGCGCCGGCTGCGCGACAAGGGGGGCAAGTTTCCTGTCATGGTGGTGGCGGATGTGTCCTCTGAGGAAGGGCTTAAGATGGCTCGGGAGGAGGTCGTTGAGCGGATTATTCGCACCACACTTGCCCAGACGGGCCATAACGTGTCGGAGGCGGCCCGCAGGCTCGGCATTACCCGAGAGCATCTTTACTATTACATTAAGAAGTATGGCATTGAGCGGCCCCCGGAGGACCTCTAGGGCGAACCCCCCGTCAGCGGGTCTGACACCGTTTGGTCGATAGAAAACCGGCCCAAAGATATTTTTAGGCTAGGCACTTGACTTTTGTTGCGCTGCCGCATAAACTCCTTTCTATGTTGTAAATGCGTACATTTCTTGGTGCCGCATCGCAACACGTTCACGTCAAACCGCAGACTTTTTTACGAAAGGATTCATCATGAACCAAGCTATCGTTTCTCCCGACCAGGTTTTAAACGCTGTGAAGACCGGTAATGCCATGTTCGCGCAAGTGGCCGCGACTTCTTTTGATGCCATGGAAAAGCAGATTGACCTCAATCTGAAGGCGCTGCGTGCCAGCCTGGCCGACATGGCCGAGGCCTCCAACCAGCTGCTCGGGGTCAAAGATTTCCAAGAGTTTTATGCCGCCGCGCAGCACAACTCCCAGCCCATCGCGGCCAAGGCCACAAGCTATGCCCGCAAAGCCTATGCGATCAACGCCGAGACCGCCTCCGAGTTTGCCCGCCTGGCGGAGCAGCAGGTTGCAGAGGCCAACAAGTCGGTTGCCTCGATGATTAACGAAATGAACAAGTCTGCCCCCGCCGGTACCGAGGGTGTGGTGGCCTTGGTGAAGTCTGCCTTTAGCGCATCGAACACCGCCTATGACGCCATGAACAAAGCCACCAAGCAGGTGGTTGACATGGTGGAAGCGAATGTCGAGGCCGTTGCTAAGGCCGGCGAGTCGGTGGTCAATGGTGCTGCAAAGGCACCTGCCCGCAAGCGCGCCGCTGCTGAGTAATTCATCTACGGTCTGGCCGAGGCATGCCTCGGCCCCGCCTTCTTAAAGCCACCACCAGGTTGTCTGGTTGTGGCTTTTTTCTTGTGGCCTAAGGCACATGGCACATGGCTTATGGCTTAGCGGACGAGAGGTGGGCATAGACATCCGGCACATACCGCTGCGCTTCTTTGGGCGGGCGGCTGGGCGACTTCTGTTTCGAGGGTTGCGGGATCTTGGGTAATGCGATGGCCCCCTTGCGTACCGGCTTATAGGGAATCTGGCGCAGCAGGTGGTGAATACAGTTCAGGCGGGCGCGCTCTTTGATGTCTGCATCGACCACGAACCAGGGCGCCTGCGGAATATCAGTGGCCTCCATCATGGCGTCTTTGGCTTTGGAGTATTCGTGCCATAGGGCCCGTGACCGAATATCTATGGGGCTGAGTTTCCATGTTTTGAGAGGGTTTCGGGCCCGCTCTTGGAACCGACGTTCTTGCTCCTCGGGGCTCACAGAGAACCAATACTTAACGAGGCGTATGCCTGAGCGCACGAGCATGCGCTCGAATTCGGGGCACGACTGAAGAAAGTCTTCCACCTCATCGGCACTGCAGAAGTCCATGACCCTTTCGACCCCCGCACGGTTGTACCAGGAGCGATCAAAAAGCACGATCTCGCCAGCGGTGGGAAGGTGGGCCACATACCGCTGGAAATACCACTGATAGCGCTCTTTCTCCGTGGGTTTAGGCAGGGCCACGATTCGGCAGACCCGTGGGTTAAGCGGCTCGATAATCCGTTTGATCGCCCCGCCTTTGCCCGCGGCGTCACGCCCCTCGAAAACGACCACAATCTTTGCACCCGTGGCAACCACCCATTCCTGCATCTTCACGAGTTCTACCTGTAAGTCGTGCAGGGTCTTGTCATAGACCTGGCCGGTGAGCTCCTTTCCGGGCTTCTTGTTCGGCATCTTGCTTGTTTTCATGGGGCGATTCACCTCTTGGTGGTCAAGAGCCAGCCCTCTACCAGGGCAAGGCCACGGTTCTGGTCGGCAGCGGAAATCGGGCTGTGATGCAGCGCGGCTGCCAGTGTCTGTAGGGCGGTGGCCCGGTCTTGGGCGCTCCCCAGCTTCTCTTGGGCGCGGGCGGATTCCTTGGCCCAGCCGGCAAGGTTCTGCGGCGCGCCGAGGTCGCGCAGCAGCGGGCTCGCATACCGTAGCGCCTTGTGGGCGAGTCGCAGCTGGTGGTCAGATTCGGCTGAGGGCTGCTGTCGGCAGCGTTTCTCGCGGCGCTCTACCCGCTTTTTGAGTCGCTCGGCCTCTGCCTTCGCAAAGTCTGCCGCGGACCTCGAGGCCATCAGCGGGGCCTCTGGCATGGTGTAACAGAGTTGTCCGAGGTCGCAGAGAAGCAACGGTGCCAGGGGCCCCGCGAGCACAGATGTGATGGTGTCGCGTAGATCTGCCTGATAACGCTGTGCTGCCGATGCGAGATTTTTCAGGGCAGTGTCGGCGGGCAGTCGTGCTCGTAGAGGATGAAGGATGGTCTCGAGTACGACATCGATATCGCGTACCGGACCGAGTTGCGTGGCGAGAGAGGCGCATTGGGGCAGGAGTGTCTGGGCGGGGTCGGGATACCCCGCGGCAACCAGCAGTTTGAGCAGCGTGCGAATCTGACGCAGCGCCACGCGGGCCTGGTGGATGTCTTCGGGGTCGCTGCGGGACGGAATCTGGACGAGCCGATGGGCCAGCGTATGGCTAGCGGCCCGCAGGTGATGGGTGAGCACAGGCCCAAAGCCATGCGCGCTGCAATCCGGCGCCTTGACAGCGGCGCCTGCTGACGGCCAGAGCAGGCGATAGCCGCGCAGCGCCTTCGACCGGGGCTCGATGGTAAAGCCGCCGGGAAGCCAGAGCAGAAACTCTTGGGCGAGCGACCAGAGGGCGCAGGCATCGCCAGAGACGAGTTCAAGCTCGAGTTCATTGATGGGGCTGTGTCGGTCTAGGCTCTCCGGGGCGGCGCCGCCCGATGCTGCGTTGGCTGGAGCCGCGATGATGTCTCCCCGGTCGTAGGCAAGCTCCAGAACGCTCTCCCCGTAGGAAATTGTCC
The DNA here is from genome assembly GCA_039800345.1 of Pseudomonadota bacterium. Lineage (GTDB taxonomy): Bacteria > Pseudomonadota > Gammaproteobacteria > Burkholderiales > Burkholderiaceae_A > Hahnella. The sequence goes on from JBDLQX010000090.1 coordinate 7,645, forward strand.
AGAGCTGGCGGCTGACGCGCACCTCAAACTGCGGCAGCAGATGCGCAGTCTCTTCGAGCGCACGCTGGGCGGATTTCTTGATACCCAGGCTACGCAGCGTGTTAGGGGAGGGAAGGCCTGTAGGGTCTATAGACGGCAGGGGCGCAACCGTTCTCTGCGGTAGTACATGGTTGAACTCGGTGCGGCTGTCGGGGCCATGCTCGACTTTGAGGGTCTGGACCCAGCGGCCCGATTCGCGTCGCAGTCGCAGGCCCGCAGACGTCCGTGCCATGCTGGCCTGTGGTGTGTCCCAGTAGACAGCCCGCAGCTGCTGACGCTTCGGGGTCTGATCTTTGAGCCATGGCGAGGCGCCCAGCAGTGCGCGCGTAAAGGGCCCGGCGATACAGATCTCGGTCTCTTGGCTGGGTTGGGTCATGAGGAAAGTAGCGACTTACCGAGTTCGACGCCCCACTGGTCAAAGGGCTGGATCTGTAAGAGCATGGCCTGGCAGAAGACCTTGTGTTCGTAGAGGGCAAGTAGGGCACCGAGATGCGCGGGGTCGCGCCGCGCCAGCCAGACGGTGCTGTTAGGGGTATTGCCGGGAAAACTGCGGTGCGGGGTGAGACGTTGGTTGTCTTCGGGGGGGAGTCCCTCTTGGGTCAGTGCCATGGTGGTCTCTTCGGGGGTGCGACCAAAGGCCAGTGCCTGCGCCTGCGCGCGCAGGTTATCAAGTACGAGTGCCTGATGATGCTTGGCCTCGGGCAGCGGGCAGTCGTCATTTTCAACAGCGATGAAATCCACTGCAACGCGATGCCCTCCTTGATGCAGCAGCTGAAAGTAGGCGTGTTGGCCATCGATGCCCAGGCCTCCCCATATGATGGGGCCGGTGGGAATCTGGGCAGGCTGCCCTGAGAGATGGACACGCTTACCGTTGGATTCCATCTCCAGCTGCTGGAGGTAAGGTACGAACCCTGCCAGAGGACTGGAATAGATGGCGATGGCCTGGCTCGGGCAGTGCCGAAAATTCTGGTTCCAGAGGCCGAAGAGAGCGAGGGCAAGCGGCATATTTTTCTCGAGTGGGGCGCTCCAGAAGTGGGTGTCCATGGCGCGTGCGCCAGAGAGAAAGTCGGTGAAGCCTTGCGCGCCGATGGCGACTGCCAGAGGCAGGCCGATCGATGACCAGACGGAGGTGCGCCCACCCACCCAGGGCCAAATCCGGAAGATATTTTCTTTTCGGTAACCCGCGGCCACTGCAAGATCGGGCCGTGCAGTGACGGCGATCCACTGGTCCATAGTGCGGTGGCTCGGGCAGCCCGCCGCAGTCATCCAGCCATGGGCCGCCTGGGCGATCCGCAGGGTCTCCGGGGTAGTGAACGACTTGCTCTGGACCACAAAGACCGTCGTGGCCGCATTCAGGGAGGCGAGGCAGGCATAGACGCTCCAGGCATCCGGATTCGACAGGAAGTGCACGCGGGTTACATGCGAGTTTTGGGTCTCCTGGGGGGGGGCCTGCCCGCCTCCCAGGCAGAGGGCCTGGGTCGCCATGCGTGGGCCGAGGTCTGAGCCCCCGATGCCAATGTTGACGACGTCTGTAATGGCTTCACCTGAGAACCCGCGCCACCGCCCTTCATGTAACGCCTGGGCAGTGGCGAGCATGCGCTCGCGCTCATCAAAAACGGCTTGCATGTCGCGTGGATCGGAGAGCCACTGGCCCATGTCGCGAGGCCGGTCTGCAGGGTCGGCCCGTAGTAGCGCGTGCAGAGCCGGTCGCTTTTCGGTGGTGTTAACCCAAAGGCCTTGTCGTTGGGCAGTGGCCCAGAGGGTGATCTTCTGCTGCTCGGCCAGGCCAAGAAGGGTCTGCCAGGTGGTCTTTCCGATGGCCTGGTGGCGGGCATCGAGTCGAAGACCGGCAGCCGAAAACTGTAAGGTGCTGGCTCGGTCTGGCCAGCCGCCGCCTTCTGCAGCCGAGAGCTGCCGAAGGCTTGGCAACGGCATGGCCGATAACGCCGCAAGGCGTTGCCATGCCGTGCTCTGTTCTGGGCTGGCATGCTCAAAAGAGGGCAGTGGGGGCGGAAGTTGCGCAGCCATATCTCACTGTAGCGAAAACCCGAGAAGATGTTTTAATTGCAGCGATGAAAAATTCTCTTCCAATACAGGACGCGCGGTTTCCCGTGCCGGTGGCGGTAGTCGGTGCGGGTGCCGTGGGTAGTTTTTTTGGTGGGCTCTTGGCGAAGGCAGGGCATGCTGTCACGCTGATTGGCCGTGCCGCACATGCTAAAGCCGTGGTGCAGGAAGGCCTGCGAATCTCGATGGCTGATGGTACGGAGCATCGGGTTGCTCTTCAGGCCACAACAGACCTCTCTGCGGTGGCGGGGGCCGGGTGCATTCTGTTGAGTGTGAAGTCCTACGACACGGAGACCGTCGCGGCGCAGATGGCGCCGTATCTGCGCTCCGACGCGGTTATTTTGAGCATGCAAAACGGGGTGGACAATCCTGAGCGTCTTGCGCGTTGTCTCGCGGCCCATGGCTGCACAGGCTGTCTTGTGGTGCCCACAGCCGTCTATGTGGCGGCCGTTCTTCAGGGCCCTGGTCATGTAGTACACCATGGCCGCAGTGAGTTACAGATCGGGCCTTTCGACACCGCGATGGCCGATGACGCCGATGTTCATGCGCGGCTCAGTGCAGTGCAGGCGCTCTTTGCAACTGCCGGTGTGGCCGTCACGATTTCGCAGACGGTCATGAAAGAGCTCTGGGGCAAGCTCGTAGTCAACTGTGCCTACAACGCCGTATCTGCCCTGTCGCAGCTGCCCTATGGGCAGATTGTGGCGGTACCGGCGATGCGTAGCCTTTTGGACGCACTAGTCTCTGAAGTGGTGGCGGTGTCGCAGGCCGATGGAATTGGCTTGCGCCTTGAGGCCGCCCGCCAGGCCACTGAGAAGATTGGCCAGACCATGGCCGGCCAGCGATCCTCCACCGCCCAAGACATCGCCCGGGGAAAGCCTACCGAGATTGAGCATCTCAACGGTTTTATCGTGCGGCGAGGGGCCGCCCTGCAGGTATCCACGCCTGCCAACCAGGCGGTCTATGCGCTGATCAAACTCTTTGAAGCCCGCCAGGCCCCACAGATTTTGGAGACACGCAATGATTGATGTACAGGAGTTACGCCAGTATTTTCTTGGGCTGCAAGATCGGATAACGGCAGCGGTGAGTGCCGAAGATGGGCAGGCCTTTGGGGAAGATGCCTGGGTGAAGCCCGAGGACTCACCGCTTCGTGGAGACGGCCGATCACGGATTATCGAGGGCGGGGCGCTGCTCGAGCGTGGGGGTGTGGGCTTCTCCCATGTGCGTGGTGATCACCTTCCGCCATCAGCCACCCAGAACCGCCCCGCACTGGCCGGCCGCGGGTTTGAGGCTATTGGGGTGTCGCTGGTCTTTCATCCCCATAACCCCTATGTACCCACCGTGCACATGAACGTACGGGTCTTTGTGGCGAAGGCCGTTAGGGCCGGTGAGGAAGATATCTGGTGGTTTGGCGGCGGTATGGATCTCACCCCCTACTACCCCTTTGATGAAGACGCCGTGCATTTTCATCAGACCTGTGCAAATGCCCTGCAGCCCTTTGGTACCGAGATGTATCCCCGATTTAAGCGCTGGTGCGATGAGTATTTTTTCTTAAAACATCGGGCAGAGGCACGCGGCATTGGGGGTGTCTTTTTTGACGACTTTTCTGAGCTTGGGTTTGAGAAGAGTTTTGCGATGACCCGGGCCGTGGGCGACGCCGTTGTGGAGGCCTATTTACCGATTGCCCAGCGGCGCCGCGGCCATGCCTTTGGCGCGCGCGAGCGCGACTTTCAGACCTATCGCCGCGGACGCTATGTCGAGTTCAATTTGGTCTACGACCGTGGCACCCACTTTGGACTGCAGAGCGGGGGGCGGGCCGAGAGCATCTTGATGAGCATGCCTCCAGTGGTTACCTGGCGGTACGACTGGCAGCCCGCTCCGGGTAGCCCCGAGGCCGCGCTCTATGAGGCCATTAAGCCCAGAGACTGGCTCGCTGTAGCTGCCTGAGATCGGCTAGGGGAGAGGTCTGGGTCGAGGGCCTGCCGATCGTCGAAGACAAAGCAGTGGCCCTGCCAGTGCCGGCCATCGGTCTCTTCGAAATATTTTAGGATTCCGCCTTCGAGCTGTAAGACCTGGTGCAGGCCCTGCGCCCGCATAAAGAGGGCCGCCTTCTCGCAGCGAATGCCCCCGGTGCAGTAACTCACCACCGTTTTGTCCTTTAGGCTGTCGCGGTGGTGCAGGATAGCCTGTGGGAATTGGGTGAACTTCTGAATACGCCAGTCGATGGCCCCGGCGAACTTTCCGTAGTCGACCTCAAAATCGTTGCGGGTGTCTAGCAGCACAACAGGCCTGCCCGCATCGTCGCAGCCCTGGTCAAGCCAGCGCGCTAAGGTCTTGGCGTCTACCGATGGGGCACGGCCTTTTTCGGGCTGGATCATCGGATGATCCATGCGAATGATTTCATTCTTAACCTTGACCTTAAATCGCTGAAATGGAATGTGTTCTGACCAACTCTCTTTGGCTTCGAGCGTGGCCAAGCCCTGAATACCCCGCAGATGACTAAGCATCTGCCGGCAGTCGGCCTCGGGCCCAGCCAAAAAGGCATTGATGCCTTCCGGGGTCACAAGAATCGTGCCTCGTATCGTCAGCGCCCGCCCGCGCGCGAGCAGTTGTGCGCGTACCTGGTGGGGATCGGCAATGGTCGTAAACCGGTAGGCGGCAAGATTTAGAATGGGCATGTCTTTTATACGTCAGGAAACGACCATGATGACCAGCCCTATTGTAGTCGTCGTTCTTATTGCTGCAGGGCTCGGCGCCCTCGTCGCGTCTCTGTGTGTCTGGCTGGTGATGCGCGCGCGGGCAGCCACGGCTGTGGGCGAGGCGGAGTCGGTGATGGCCGCCGAGATGGCGCGTATCCAAGAGCGTTTGGAGATCTTGCAGGGAGAACGCCAGGCCCGTGAGGTCGCAGAGCGTCAGGCGCAGGAGGCCGTCCGTGAGGCGGTAGAGCTCCGAGCCGTATTGAAGGCCCAGGCCGCGCTGCACGATGAAAAAATTGTGCTGCTGCAGGAGGCCAAGGTGGCCCTGTCAGATCAGTTCAAGTCGCTTGCCAACGACATCCTTGAGGAGAAGACCAAACGGTTTGCTGAGCAGAATCAGGCAAGTCTCGGCCAGCTGCTCAACCCATTGCGCGAACGGTTGGTCGAGTTCAAGACCAAGGTCGAAGAAATTCACCTGAAGGACACCGAACAGCAGGCCGCGCTGCGACAGGAACTAGCGCAACTCAAAGACCTGAATCAGAAGATGACCGAAGAGGCCCATGGCTTGGCCACCGCTCTCAAGGGCAGCGTGAAGAAGCAGGGCAACTGGGGGGAGTTGGTTCTGGCCAATGTCCTCGACCGTTCCGGACTGCGTGAGGGCCGTGATTACAAGCGTGAGCAGAGTTTTCATACCGAAGAAGGGCGAAAGCGGCCCGATGTGGTGGTCTTTCTTCCCCAGAACAAACATCTCGTGATCGACGCCAAGGTGTCGCTCAATGCCTATACCCGGTATGTCAACGCCGAAGATGAGCCGACGCGGGCACTTGCCCTCAAAGACCATGCGGCGGCGGTGTCGGAGCGGATTCGGGAATTATCAAACCGCAGCTACTTCGATTTACCGGGCTTAAATAGCCCAGAGATCGTCTTCATGTTTGTGCCTGTGGAATCGGCCTTTGTAGAGGCGCTGAAGGCCGATGAGTCTCTCTTTCAGCGGGCCATTGAGCAGAATGTCTTGGTGGCCACACCCACCACGCTCCTGACTAGCCTCAATATCGTGCGGCAGCTCTGGCGCTTTGAGGAGCAGAACAACAACACTGCCGACCTCATCGACCGGGCAGCCAAGATCTATCGCAAGCTCGTCACGTTTTTAGAATCGATGGAGACGCTTGGTCGCCAGATTGATACGGTGAAAACAAGCTATGACAAGGCCCTTGGGCAGCTCTACCTCGGTCGGGGCAACCTCATTAGCCAGGCCAAGCATTTTGAGACCCTCGGTGTCTCTACAAAATCTGCCCTGCCGGAGGCGATTGCCAGCCGTGCCATGCTGGAACTCGACCTCGATCTACCGCCTGATGCACCGGATGCACCGAAGGCACCAGATACATCGGATGCATCGGAGGCGACCGATGCGCCCGCGGGCCCAGACTCGAAGGCACAGTCTGACTAAGTCGTATTCGTCCTCGAGGGCCTTCTAATGCGCCATGACCGTGGCCTGGGTCAGGACCGAGGGCTCGTGATGATTCATAGCAACCAGGCCGAGGTCTTGCGCGACTTCCTGGTGTCGTGGATTCGCCGCCACCCGCTGCCGGGGCTTGCCGAGGAGACCATCCTCGTGCAGAGCAATGGGGTGGCCCAGTGGCTCAAGCTCGCCTTAGCGGCCGATCCCACGCCCGATGGACAGGGCGGACTCGGTATTGCCGCCTGTCTCGATTTGTCGCTGCCATCGCGGTTTGTCTGGCAGGCGTACCGTGCCGTGCTTGGTCCAGAGTCGGTGCCCGATGCGTCCCCGTTTGATAAAGATCGTCTGGTCTGGCGGCTGATGCGACTTCTCGCAGCACTTCCGCCCCATCCCGACTATGCGCCTCTGGCCCGATTTCTGGGCGATAGTGACGATGCGGGTCGTCTCTACCAACTCACGGACCAGATCGCCGATCTCTTCGATCAGTATCAGGTCTATCGGGCCGACTGGCTCAATGCCTGGGCGCTGGGGGAAGACATACTCATTCATGGCCACGAGGGGCGTCGAGACCTTCCGCCCGCACAGCGATGGCAACCCGCCCTCTGGCGCGCCCTCTTGGAAGACGTGGGGCCCCAGGGCCAGTCGAGTCGGGCAACAGTGCACCGCGTCTTTTTAAAGTCTTTAGCCGCCGCCCGGCAGCGGCCGACGGGGCTGCCCGCGCGGGTCTTTGTCTTTGGCGTTTCGTCTCTGCCACGCCAGTCCTTAGAGGTGCTGCAGGCCTTGGCCCAGGTGAGTCAGATATTTCTCTGTGTGTTGAACCCCAGCGAGCATGACTGGTCTCAGGCCACGCATCCTCTGCTGACCGCCTGGGGGAAGCAGGGCAGGGACTATCTCGGGCTCCTCAATGCACTGGAGCACGCCATTCCCGAGGGTCCGCAGGCGCAACCCCTGCAGAGGCTCGATCTCTTTCAGAGCCCTGGCGAAGATACGCTCTTGGCGCAGTTGCAAGACGACATCCGGCTCTTGCGGTCCTTGCCTGAGGCGCGCGATGAGGGGCGACAGTGCGATCCCGCGCTGGATCGGTCGCTCACCTTTCACCGTTGCCATAGCCCGCAGCGGGAGGTTGAGGTGCTACACGATCAGCTTCTCGCCACCTTTGATGCAGAACCATCGTTGCAGCCCCGCGATGTGGTCGTGATGGTGCCGGATATCAATGCCTACGCACCTTACATTGAGGCGGTCTTCGCGCTCCCCGCGCACGACGACCCGCGTGCGATTCCTTTCTCGATTACCGATCGCCCACTCAGTCAGCAGCTGCCGATTGCGGCAGCCCTGGATTTTCTTCTGGGCATGACCGAGTCACGTGTAACCGCCACCGCGGTGAGCGATTTACTCGGTGTACCCGCAATTCGGCAGCGTATTGGTCTGCAGGAAGACCAGCTGCCGCTGCTCACCCGATGGATCCGCCAGGCCAATATTCGGTGGGGGCTCGATGGCGCGCATCGGGCTACCTTTGGCGGACATGCGGTCGAGCAGAACACCTGGGTCTTTGGCCTGCACCGGATGCTTCTGGGCTACGCGGTGGGTGATTCGGATCAGAACGCGCCGGCTGGCCTATGGCGCGGGGTGACGCCTTTTTCTGAGGTCTCGGGGCTGGATGCTGCCTGTGTGGGGTCGCTGTCTACGCTCGTCTCTGCGCTTACACGATGTCTGCGAGAGTTTTCTGAAGCGGCTGCGCCGAGCGCCTGGTCTCACCGTCTTGAATGGCTGTTACGCAGTTTTTTCTTGGCCGAGAGCCCACACGATCAAGCCTTTCTCGCACAGGCGCAGGCAGCCCTGGTGGCCTGGCAAGAGGCCTGTGATCAGGCGGTTTTCGACGGGCGGTTACCGCTTTCTGTGGTCCGTACCCAGTGGACAGAACAAATTGACAAGCAGCAATTTGGACAACGATTCTTCGCTGGCCGGGTCACCTTCGCGACCCTCATGCCGATGCGGGCTGTTCCCTTTCGAGTGGTCTGTCTGCTGGGCTTAAACGATGGCGATTTTCCTCGAAGCCGACCTCGCCCTGATTTCGACCTCATGGGGCTTGACCTGCGGCCGGGCGACCGGTCGCGGCGTGATGATGACCGGTATCTCTTTCTTGAGGCTCTGCTCTCGGCCCGTGACCGTCTGCATCTGAGTTGGGTCGGGCAGAGTGCGATCGACAACACCGAGCGCCCTTGCTCGGTCTTGGTGAGTCAGCTGCGAGACTACCTTGATGCGGCCTGGTCACTTCGGGGCGTCGCTGCAGACGAGGAGGCAGGCGCAGGCTTACAGCCCGAGTCGGTGTCGCAGGCCCTCACGGCCGTGCATCGCCTGCAGCCCTTTCATCCCGCCTACTCTGCCCCTCCTCAGGGAGGCGCTCGCCCGTCGGCATTGTTTACCTATGCCACCGACTGGCAGGCGGCGGCTTTGCCGTTGGCCATACCCGGTGCAGACGAGCCTTCGGGCCGGCTGCCTGCCGTTGAGATTACGACGCTCCATGTAGGGGTGCTGGGGCGGTTTTTGCGAGACCCGGTAGCAAGCTTTTTTAAGGACCGGCTGCGGGTCTTTTTCGAGACAGAAGACACCGTCGACGACGAAGAGCCGTTTCGTGTTGCAGGCCTGTCTGACTATCGGCTTCTCGACACAGTTATTGGGGCCCGTCTTTCGGCCCTATCTCGTGGAGCCTCCGAGCGCGAGGCGGTTGACGCGGCCTTTGAACATCTGCGCCACTCTGGCGACCTCCCGGTGTGTGGGCTGGGGACCGCGTGGGTGGACGCGGCCCACATACTTCTTGAGGATCTCTTTGGGCGATTTGGTCATGCCCGGCAGGCAACTGGTCCGCCGGCCGAGGATCTGGCGGTATGCCTTGATCTTCCCTGTCTGCAGGGCTCCGTGCGCATCGAGGCCCAGATAGGCGGGTTGTATGGATCTGAAGGACAGTGGCGCCGCATCGTACTGATGTCCCGTGAAGTGATAAAGAAGAAAGAACTGCGCCCTGAATCCCTCTTACAGGTCTGGGTGGAGCACCTGGTTCTGCAGGCGCAGGGGGTAGGGGTCTCTACCCAGGTGGTCGGCCGCGGCGGTGACATCACGCTCTCACCCATCGCAGCGTCGCAGGCGCAGCAAGCGCTGACTGTGCTGATTGCGGCCTACCGAGAAGGACAGTCGCGTCCTCTGCCGCTTGCGGTACGAACCGCGTTCGCCTGGCTACAAATAGCCGCTGCCGATGCCTCGCATGTAGGCCCGGGGTCGCTGGCTGAACCGCAGAGGCGCAGACTGCAGCAGATCTACGAAGGAAGCCCCTTTGGTAGCACACCGAGTCTAGGGGAGGTGGGCTACAGCCCCTATTTGGCCCGGGCCTACCCTACGCTGGATGCGCTGCTGGCCGATGGGGAATTTTTCGCCTGGTCTGAGGCCCTTTATGTTCCGCTGGTGGCCTGCCTGGGCACCACCGCCAGCGATCGCCCCGCCACCGGGGCGGGGCAGGGTACGGGTCGTACCACACGCAGGCGGAGTACAGCATGACAATGCCGCAGCCCCTCGACCTGCTGCGCTTCCCCTTGTCTGGCAGCCGGCTGATTGAGGCAAGCGCAGGCACGGGCAAGACCTACACCATCGCCTTTCTCTATCTGCGGCTTGTTCTGGGTCACGGAACGGCGGGGGTCGCACCCCCGGGTATGGGCCTCACGCCCGAGCAGATTCTTGTCGTGACCTTCACTGAGGCCGCCACCGAAGAGTTACGTAGCCGCGTAAGAAAAATGCTGGTGGAGGCGGCCATACTCTTCTCCGATAGGCCTTCAGGCCTGGGGCCCGCGGGGCAGGATGCGGCGCTCCTGCAGCTGCGCGCCGCCTACCTGCCGGCTGACTGGCCCCTCTGTGCACAGCGGCTTGACCGGGCTGCCGAGTCGATGGACTCCTCAGCCATTCTGACCATTCACAGCTGGTGCTACCGCATGCTGCAAGAGCATGCCTTTGAGAGTCGTACACTTTTTCAGCAGGTGCTGACAACCGATCTCACCGCACAGCGACGCGATGCAGTACGCGATTACTGGCGGCGTTTTTACGATCCTCTGTCGCAGCAAGATATGTCCCGGGTGTCCGCCTTCTGGGCGGATCCGGAGGCCCTTGATCGGCGGCTTGCGCCTCTTCTGTCCTATGCGGATTGGGCCCAGTCCGAAGGCACGCCTGAGCGTCTGCTTCACGCCCACGATGCAGCCGTGCAGGAGCGACTCGCTCCCCTGAAGCAGCAGTGGGCCGTCTGGGTTCCAGAGTTGCGTGCGCTGTTTGCGCAGGCGCGTGAAGCGCGGGCCTTCGATCTCCAACGTCTTGCGGAGCGTTGGTACGTGCACTGGTTCGACACCATTGCAGCCTGGGCCGCAGATTCCACAGCCACCGAGCTTTCGATTGGCAAGGGCTGGGAACGGCTAACGCCCCAGGGACTTGCCGAGGCCTGGTGTGACGGAAGTCCGCCGCCGCATCCGGCTTTGGAACAGACACCATTGCTGCGTGCGGCGATCGAGGCCGCGTCCTTCTCGCCCACCCCGCTCTTAGCGCATGCCCTGGCGTGGGTCTCCGATGCCGTGCGTCAGGGTCGACGACTACGCAGCGAACTGCATTTTGATGACATGCTGCGCCACCTGGCTGAGGCGCTTGCGGGCGATGGGTCTGCCTATCTCGCTGCGTCGATTCGGCGAAAATTTCCGGTGGCGCTTATCGATGAGTTTCAGGACACCGACCCAACACAGTATGCGATCTTTGATCGGGTCTATGGCGTTGCCCATAACCGTCAAGACACTGCCCTTGTCTTAATCGGGGATCCGAAGCAGGCCATTTATTCGTTTCGGCAGGCCGATATTTACACCTACCTGCGTGCTCGCGCTGATGTCGACGATCGAATACAGACCCTCGGTACAAACTATCGCGCGACGGAGGCCATGGTCTCTGCCGTCAACGGCCTCTTCGCGCAGGCTGAGGCCCGCACGGGCAGTGCCGGTGCCTTTTTGTTTCGACGAGATAACGACAATCCAGTGCCTTTTTCCGCGGTCTCTGCACGCGGGAGAGATCAGGCATTTGAGCTGGTCTCGGGTTCCGTCTGCCCGATGCAGTGGGTTGTTTATGGCAACGGCACGCCGCCTTCTAAAGACAGTTATCTCACGGCCATGGCTGCGCAGTGTGCGCAGGCGATCGCCTTCTGGCTATCTGAGGCCGAGGCCATGCGCGCGGGCTTTCGTCATCGTGAGACGCAACAGTGGCAGGCGCTGCAGCCGGCAGATATTGCGGTGCTCGTCGACAATGGCATACAGGCCAGCCTGGTGCGGCGCGCACTGGCGCAACAGGGTCTTCGGTCTGTCTACCTTTCGGACAAGGAGACGGTCTATGCCACGCCGCAGGCCAGAGAGGTCTATCGCTGGCTGGTTGCCTGTGCCCATCCGGAGCGTGAACGCCTGGTGCGGGCGGCGCTGGCAACCGATTTGGTGGGACTGCGTTACGACCAGGTTTATGCGCTGACCGAAGACGAGTGGTCTTGGGAGACAACCTTAGAGCGTTTTAAGGCCTATCGCGAGATCTGGTGGCAACGAGGTGTCTTGCCTATGTTGCGGCGGTTTCTTGTCGACTATGGGGTGACGCAGCGGCTCTTGCGACTCCCGATCGATGCACAGGGTCAGACCGGCGAGCGGATTCTGACCGACCTCTTACACCTGGCTGAGTTGTTGCAACAGGCGAGTACCCGGTTAGATGGGCCCGATGCGCTCATTCGTTTTTTTGCAGAACAGTGCGACAGCCCGGAGCAGGCCGACGAGGGCAGGCGTCGGCGGCTCGAGAGCGATGAGCAGCTCATTCGCGTCGTCACGATTCACAAATCGAAGGGGCTGGAATACCCGCTTGTGTTTCTGCCCTTTGCTTCGGCCGCTCGGCCCGTGAAGCCAAATGATTGTCCACTCAAGTGGCACGATGAGAAGGGCCGATTAGAAGTTTCTTTTGGCTCGGTAGGCCCCGAGGTGCTGCGAGCCGCAGACCGTGATCGGCTCTCAGAAGACATGCGTAAGCTCTATGTGGCGCTTACCCGTGCCCAGTATGCGGCCTGGGTGGGTGTAGCCCCGATCGAGCAGCCCGGGCCTGCTGCGGTGGACGTGCTCTTGGGATTGGGCGATGCGGTAGCGGCACCGAACACCTACGCGCAGAGGCTTCGTGAGGCTCTGGCCGATCCTGAATGCCATTCGGTCGTGACCGCTTCGGCCACTGAGACGGCGGTCTATCGGTCAGGGAGGGCGATGGCAAGTGATCCGGACCGGCTGCAGGGGGCTGCCCTACCAGGCCATCCTCGGCGCGTGCAGCGGCAGGGTTTTGATGGTTGGTCTATTACGAGCTATTCGGCGATGCGCACGCGTGGGTCCGTCGCTTCTGATCTCATACAAGATGCCGATTCGGCGCTTGCCGAGAACTTACAGGAGATGGAGGAGCTGCCATCGGTGCGCGATGAAGGCAGTCTTAATCCTGCAGGCCCTCTGCATCGCTTTCCTCGCGGCTCAGAGCCTGGCTCGTTCCTGCATGGCCTCTTGGAGTGGGCGGCCCGTCAGGGATTTTCCGCGGTGGTGAATCATCCGCAGTCGTTCTCTGCGCAAGTGGCACAACAGTGTCTTGCCCGTGGCTGGTCGCACTGGGCAGAACCGTTGGCGCAATGGATGCTGCGGACTATGACGCATGCCCTGCCAGTCGATGTAGGGGTGTTGCGTCTTGAACAGGCAGATCTTGCCCGGCCCGAAGTGGAATTCTGGTTTGCCGCCTCCGATGTTGCCTTAGCGGGTATCGATGCGGTTGTCACAGAGGGTCTTCTGCCAGGCCGTGCACGCCGGCCATTAGAGTCGAGCCGTCTGACAGGCATGCTCAAGGGATTTATCGACCTGGTCGTTACCCACAACGGTCGCTACTTTGTTTTGGACTACAAGTCGAACTGGCTCGGCCCCACCGATGCAGACTATTCGGCGGAGGCGCTCAACCAGGCAGTCGTAGAGCATCGTTACGAGTTGCAGTACGCCCTATATCTCTTGGCGCTGCACCGGCTGTTGCGGTCACGGATTCCCGATTACGACTACGATCGGCACGTAGGTGGCGCCGTGTATCTATTCTTGCGTGGGCTCGACGGGCCGGCTGCGGGTGTCCATTATCAGAGGCCTGAGAGGCAGACCATCGAGGCGCTCGATAGACTCTTTGTGGGCTCCGCAGAGCAGGTGCGCGCGGCATGAAGATGTCTTGGCGCGACTGGGCCGCATCGGGACTTCTGCGCCCCTTAGACAGCGCACTGGCCGAGTTTCTTCGGGAGAAGGCCCCGGGAGTCTCAGACACGGTGGTGCTTGCAGCAGCATTGACAAGCTTTCAGCTCGGCCGAGGCCATGTCTGTCTTGATTTGTCTGCGGTACTGGAAGATCCTCGCAGCGCGCTTGGGCTCTCCGAGTCAATACTCGACCCGGAGCGGCGAGCGGTTGTTTCTGCGCTTATCGGGTCGGGCACCGAGGATGTGGAAATGTCGCTCGATACTTGGACACAAGAACTTCGTGCGGCCAGCGGCATTGTGGCCAATGCAGATGATGCGCAGACGTCTCAGACGCCACTGGTGCTAATAGGTCATCGTGTCTATTTGCGCCGGTACTGGCGCTATGAGTATGAAGTCGAGGTAGCGATTCGGCAGCGGCTCAAGACCATCCACGGGCGCACAGTGGCACTGCCGTCCGACTTGTTTCGTGCGACCTTAGAGGCCTTGTTTCCATCCGCGCAGGCGGCCGAGCCGCTCGACTGGCAGAAGGTGGCCTGTGCGCTTGCCGCGCGCAGCGCCTTTGCTGTCATTACCGGTGGCCCCGGTACGGGAAAGACAACCACAGTGGTGCGGCTCTTAGCCCTGCTGCAGCGCCTGGCCTTGGCGGAGCCCGCCGGGCGCCCCCTGCGGGTATTGTTGGCCGCACCCACTGGCAAAGCGGCCGCGCGACTTAAGGGGTCTCTGACTAGCGCCCTGCATCATCTCCCCTCCGTCGTGCGGGACTATCCTGGTCTCCTCGAGAGCATCCCCACCGAGGTAGCCACGGTGCACCGACTGCTGGGCGCACGTTTTGACCGTCGGGCCTTTCGCTATGGGCAGGACGAGAAGCTGCCGGTCGACCTCTTGGTGATTGATGAGGCCTCGATGATTGACCTGGAGATGATGGCTGCTGCTGTGCGGGCACTGCCAGACCCCGCAGGCCTGGTGCTCCTGGGGGATAAAGACCAACTCTCCTCTGTGGAGGCAGGTGCCGTCTTGGGCCAGCTCTGTGCAGAGGCATCGAAAGGCCACTATTTGCCCGAGACGATTTCCTGGCTTCATGGCAATACAGGGCAGCGAGTCCCGGAGAGATTCGAAGACCCCCAGGGGCGTGCGCTTGATCAACAGGTGGTCATGCTGCGTACGAGCCATCGGTTTACCCAGGACAGTGGCATCGGTCGGCTTGCGGCGGCGGTGCATCAGGCAGACACCGCCGGATTAGGCAGCGTTCTCGCCCATGGGTACCACGATCTATTTCTGCATCGACTTGCACGCCCCTACGCGCGGGCCTTCGGCCAGGTGTTTTTTTCCACCGAACCCCAGCATGCGTCCGTCGCCTCACTCGGGAGCTTCCTAGCCGAACTTGCATCGAGCCGCCCTGCGCCAGATGCCCCGTTGGATCTATTTACTGGCTGGGCGGTGCGCGTGCTTCGCCTGCGGGCCCAGTTCCAGTTGCTCTGTGCGTTGCGCGATGGGCCACTGGGCGTGCACGACATGAATCAGATCATCACGTCGCTGCTGTCGGCACGAGGCCTCATCACACCCTATGGCACGTGGTACGAGGGAAGGCCGGTGCTGATGACCCGCAATGACTATGCGCTTGGCCTGATGAATGGCGACATGGGAATCACACTGCGCGTTCCGGTAGACCAGCCATCAGGAGGCAGGGCGATGGCCCTGCGCGTGGCTTTTCTCCTTGAGGACGGACAAGAGGGTGTTCGTTGGGTCGTACCGAGCCGGCTCGACGCCGTCGAGACTGCCTTCGCGCTTACCGTGCACAAATCGCAAGGCTCGGAGTTCGACCGCTGCCTTCTTGTGATTCCGGAGGCGGCCAGCCTGGCCGTCACCCGCGAGCTCATCTATACCGCCATAACCCGGGCTCGGCTAGGGTTTTCTATCGCCTCGCCCGAAGACCCCCTGGCCGTTCTCTCTGCCGCGATGCAGCGCAAGACACGACGCAGCGGCGGGCTCTTTGCTCGGGTTGCGCCTGGCGAGTCTCCGGGCCTCTGGAGGCCCTAGGGTAAGCCTGATGCGAAAGCCTCTCTAGGCTTCGCTATTATCCAGAAGCTGGTAACAACTCTAGCCTTGGCGTTACAAGGCAGTTTTTTCTGAATCTTTAGGAGACTAATGCAATGAAGAACTTCAAGCTGTCTACCGTGGCGGTTGCGGTGGGCCTCGGCCTCGCGGCGCAAGGCGCGGTCGTCGCTTCCGACAAGCTGTCCACTCTGAAGCAGATGAAAGTGGCCACGACCGATCTGAATATTCCTGTCGTCCCGCAGGAGGGCAAAAACGCGGCGGCGATTCGCGAGAATCTGAAGAAAGTCAAGCTGCCCCCTGGCTTCAAGATCGATCTCTTCGCGGTGGTGCCGGATGCCCGTCACATGGCCGTGGCCCCGTCGACCAACATGCTGTTTGTGGGCACCCGTAAAACCACGGTCTGGGCGGTAACTGACCGTAATAGCGATGGCGTGGCAGATGAGGTGAAGTCTTTTGCCCCATCCCTGAAGTTCACCAACCCCAATGCAGTCTGCTGGACGAAGGATGGTTTCCTGGTGGTTGTGGAGCACAACCGCGTGCTCAACTTCCCCGCTGCCGAGTTCTTCTATGAGGGCCCGGACGTTGCGGTGATCGAGGTCGTGCCCCAGGGCAAACTCATTCCGGTGGAAGAAGAGTCCTTTAACCATGGTGCGCGCACCTGCCGCATTGGGCCAGACAAAAAGCTCTACGTGACCCTGGGTCAGCCCTACAACGTGCAGCCCAAGGGCAAGATCGACTTGTACGACAAGGTCGGTATTGGCGGCATCATTCGCCTCGATCCGTTCGACGGTGGCGGCCGTGAGGTCTTCGCCAAAGGGGGCCGTAACTCCGTAGGTATGGACTTCAACCCCAAAGATGGCACGCTCTGGTGGACAGACAACCAGGTCGATGGCCTCGGTGACGATATTCCCCCGGGCGAGCTAAACCGTTCCACCAAGGCGGGCGAGCACTTTGGCTTTCCCTACTGGAATGGCAAGTTCAAGGTGGCTGGCTCTGCCGCAGCGCCTGATCTGAAGGACATGCCCGAGCCCAAAGGCGCGATCTTCCCTCAGGTAGAGTTTCCTGCGCACCAGGCCCAGCTTGGTATGGCCTTCTACACGGGCAACAAGTTTCCCGCAAAGTACCGCGGCGGCATGTTTGTGGCAGCCCACGGTTCGTGGAACCGCACCAAGCCCAGTGGCGCTGAGGTCCAGTTCGTACCGGTCAATGCAGACGGTTCAGCCGGCAAGATGGAAGTCTTTGCCTCTGGCTTCTTGGATCCCGAGACGGGCCTCTATCGTGGCCGCCCTGTTGATGTGGCCGTAATGAAAGACGGCTCCATCCTCGTGTCCGATGACTTTGCTGGAGCGATCTACCGCATCTCCTACGAGCAGTAAAGATGCGGCAGTAGCGGGTCTTACTGAAACCAGCCCATCGGGGAGTCTCCGCTGGGCTGGTTTTTTATTGCGGAAAAAAGGAGTCGGTGTGGTGAGAAATGCAATGAAAGTGGTGATGACCGTGGGGGCCTGTCTAGCGCTGAGCAGTGCTGCCTGGGCGCGCGATACGGCAGCAGGTAAGCTGAAGGCGCAGCAGGCCTGTGCGGCCTGTCATGGCCTGTATGGAAAGGCCCAGATGCCGATGACACCGAACCTAGCAGGCCAGGTTCCCGAGTACATGGCCTATCAGATTCGTAACTACAAGACAGGTAAGCGTGCACACGAGGTCATGTCGGTCATCGCCAAGAGCCTGTCTGAAGAAGATATTGAGAATGTGGTGGCCTGGTACACCTCGATTAAGGTGACGGTGGAGCAGC
>JBDLQX010000091.1:0-44230 GCA_039800345.1 Pseudomonadota bacterium
ACTACCGCACGAGCTTGGGGGGGCCAACAATCAGGGGCGGGCCAAACCCACCTGTGCCGGTGGTGTCGCACTCGGTCTTCATCTGTACCCGCACGTTCGGCTTTGAACCGCCATCAGCCGAGAGAATACGAATACAGGCGAAGGCCTGAATCTGTGACCATTGCCCTTGCTCCGGATCGTCGATAACCGCCACAATCACTTCATCACAGGCGCCCCCAGACGTGCCGACGCAGGTTTCAAGGAGTCTTGATAGGGCGTTATATACGGTGTTCATTACCCCGGTAGGCAACCAGACATCGTCTCCAATGCGTAACGGCTCGGCATTGCGCGTCTCAAGAAGTTGCCGAATGCCACTCGCGCTGTTATCGACAAAGGCATAGGATGTCCAGAATCCTTGTAACGCGCCACAGGGGGGCGTCTCGAAATGCTGGCCAAGTTGAAAGATATAAGGGGCGCCCGTTGTGGGATCAATGACAGGGCCCGCGGGAGTTGCAGAGGCATTCCAGAAATGGACAAAAAGGCATCGGCTCATTACAAACGGAAAGAGTGTCTTGGCGGCCACGTTTCCAACGCCGGAGACAACAGAGACCGCAGTGGCAGACAACTCTACCGGCTCCAGTCCAATAACGCCCCCGAAGGCTGGGACAAAGGGTCCGCGGTTCTTTCCTGGCATCTTGCGCAGCGTGACCGACACGGCTGGGTAGTCTTCAAATGAGATGCTGGCATCTGAAGGAGATTTGATCTCCGTAGGCGTAGAGGGATGCCAATAGCCTGTGGTCACCTCGACATCTTCGATCGATGCACCTTCGGCATAGTAGAGCCGACCAATCTCCGTGGCCTGCGCCTCTGCAGTGGACCAGTCGGGGCCTACCCCTTGGTAGAAAAGACTGCGTGCCCCAGACAGCGCCGAAGACTCCGCCGCCACCTGCAACTCGCTCTTTATGCGAAAGACATTGGCCAGGTCGACCGTCAGAACGACCACCGGAATGAACAGCAGAACCAGAAACACCCCGATGACCGCAAAGCCGCCCTCTGGCGGGCTACGAAACGACCCTTTACTCATAGCGCATCACCGCAGATGACGTCACCACCATGGGCCCAGAAAGCCCTGTCATCAGACGCCCCAGACCAAGCCCCGGATACTCATGTCGAATCGTGACCCGAAGACGATCGGATTCGCCAACGACCTCGGGTGTATCAATATCAATGGTGGTACCAAGCGTGGAGTAAAAAAGGAGGCTCTCCTCCAGATAGGCCCGGGTTGCTGTTTCGATCTCTGCCTCCGTCATCCTTGGGGTACGTGCAAGGATTCCCGTGCGAGCGGCATCCCGGCTGGCATAGGTAAGAATCGTCTTGTTGTAGAGCGCAACCCCCGTCTCCGCCATTCCCCAAACCAGAAGAAAAATCAGCGGAAGAATTAGGGCAAGCTCGACCATGACCAGACCACGCGGTCCTTTTTTTTCCTTCTTCAATCGACTGCCGATAGACGTCAATAGTGCAAAACTACGCATCACATTCCCCTCTGTTATCGCGCACCAACGCCAGGAAAATTCTCAAGGACCGAGAGCACAGCGGGTCCAACCAGAACGAGGAAAAGCGCGGGGAAAAGGAAGAAGACCAAGGGAAAGAGAAGCTTGGTTCCAATCTTGGCGGCCCGTTCCTCGGCCCTTAGCCGTCGGTGCAACCGAAGCTGCTCTGTCTGCACCTTCAGCGCCTCGGAGAGGCTCGTACCCAAACGATCTGCCTGGGTAAGGGTAGTGACTACATTGGTGACATCGCGCAAATCGATACGCGCAGCAAGGTTCTGAAAGGCGATTGTCCGAAGAACACCCGAACGCAACTCGAGACTCAGGCTGCGAAACTCTTGATGGAGTGGAAGGCAGGACTTCTTAAACTCATCACCCACGCGCTGAATCGCTGCATCAAGCCCCAACCCGGCTTCCACACAAATCATGATGAGATCGAGGGCATCGGGGAAATGTCGCGCAATACGTTGTTGCCGCAGATGCATGCGCCAGCGCAAAAAAAGTACGGGCAGATAGAAGCCCAACGCCGCGAAAGACGTTGCTGCGAGTATCCAGATCATTCCATCGAGGTCTACGCCCGACAGTAGAAGTGCAGCGATGCCAAGAAGCGGAAAGGACACGAGACCGATGAGGCGGCTACTGATCAGTCGCAGCGGCGTTGTGCCGTCGTAGAAACCCGCGCGCTTACACAGAAGCGCTGTCTCCTGCATTAACTCTCGGCGTCGATCGGCGAGCGCCGCGCCAGTGAAACCCTCCACCCATGCCGTTGCTTTTCTACCCAACTGCAGCAGCACGTCGGAGATCTGCCGTCGTCCGAGATCCACCCGATCGTTGACGGCAAGCAGCAAACGAACGGAACGTATATGTCGGTGAACCGATGGAAGGCCCTGTACCAGAACATAGTAGGTGGCTGTTGAGATCACAACAAAGAGTGCAAAGAGGCCTATAAATACCGCGTAATTCATGTTCTGAGTCCTTTCTAGACTTCCGCACGGGTCAGCCAGGCCATCCAGAGCAGGCCAAAGACCGCCATCACCACCATGATCTTGATAAGAAAGATTCCCTGAGGGGTCGTCCAGAGAATAGAGATGAACGACGGGTTGAGGATGTAGAGCACCGAGCCCGTCGCAACGGGCAATGCCGTGAAGATCCACGCAGCAAGACGCCCCTCCGCCGACAAGACCCGAATCGTATCCACGAGCTTTTGTCGCTCCCGCACCAGGGCGGCTAGGTTGAACAGAAGGTCAGACAGCCGTCCGCCCGTCTGTATATGAATCAGGACAGCGGCGACAAAGAATCGAATATCTGGCGTATTGACCCGATCCGCCAGGCGCTCCATGCCCAGTCGCACGGTCGCGCCGAAACTGATCTCCTCTGCAGCAAGCCGAAACTCCCCAGCGATCGGTTCCTCAAGATCGCGGCCTACCATCCGCAGCGCCACAGAAAACGAGTGTCCCGCCTGCATAGCCCGGGCCAGCGCATCAAGCGCGAAGGGGAGTTGCATTTGAAAGGCCCGCTGTCGTCGCGTCCGCGCATAGGCCACCACCACCACGGGGACCAATATGCCAACAAGGGCCGCCACTAGGCACCCCCATACACCCAAGCCAGAGAAAGCAGCAGTTACGAAAGACAGGCCTGCGGCCAGAAGTAGAACAAAGAGAAAAAGATCGACCTTGACATGAAATCCGGCCTGAACGAGCCAATTCTTGATTCGCGAGAAGAGCGCGAATTCCTTCAGCACCTCATCGAGGACGGGCACAACGCTAAGGCGTGTATCGAGCAGGAGTCCAGGGCTCTGGCGGACTGAAAGTGGACGGCGGGCGATGAGGCGAAGAAACCGCTCCTTCTGTGCAGGCGTGATGCGGTCCAAAAGACGCCAGAGCGCCCAGACAAGGAGAAAGACCAGCGCCTGCGCCAGCAGAAAAGCGAGCGTAAGCACGAGAGGCGTAGAGGTGGCCATCGCTTTACGCTGCCCTTGCCTGGGTGAACGGCTGTACCACGGGCTCCTCAAAGAGAATATTCGGGACCGTAAGCCCGCGGATCTTCAGCTTCTCCATAAAGCGAGGACGCACACCAGTTGGGACAAATGTCCCAAGAACCCCACCCTCGGGATCTATACCCTCTTGTCGAAACACAAAGATCTCCTGCATTTCGATGGTCTCCCCTTGGAGCCCCGTGATTTCTTGGATACTCACCACGCGCCGCCTGCCGTCACTGAGCCGAGCTACCTGTATGACAACAGAGAGGGCCGAGACGATCTGCTGCCGAACCGGGCGCAGACCAAGTCCCAGGCCTGTGAGTTCCACCATGTTCTCAAGACGAATCAGGGCGTCTCTGGGGGAGTTGGCATGAATCGTGGTCATAGAGCCGTCATGCCCCGTATTCATGGCCTGCAACATATCCAGCACTTCGGCCCCCCGCACCTCACCAATAATGATCCGATCCGGACGCATCCGCAGGCTATTTCGCACCAGGGCCCGCTGGTTGATCTCACCACGCCCCTCAATGTTTGGCGGGCGTGTTTCTAGACGAACGATATGGGGCTGCTGCAGTCGCAACTCCGCCGCATCTTCAATAGTGATAATTCGCTCCGACTCCGATATGAACCCGGACATCACATTCAGGAGGGTGGTCTTGCCACTGCCCGTACCCCCTGATATCAGGAAATTGATTCGGGTCTTCACCAGGGCGTCGAGTAACTCCGCCATCGCCCGTGTTAGGGATCCGCGGGCAATCAACGCATCAACCCCCATCGCCTCACGACCAAAACGGCGAATAGAAAGCATGGGGCCATCAATGGCCAAGGGGGGAATAATGGCATTGACGCGAGAGCCATCCGGGAGGCGCGCATCGACCATCGGACTCGACTCATCGACACGCCGACCGACACGAGAGACGATGCGTTCGATGATGCTAATGAGATGATCGTTACCAGTAAAACGCACTGACGTGCGGTGCAGGTGCCCCTCCTTCTCGACATAGACCACATTTGGGCCATTGACCAAAATATCGGTCACGTGGGGATCTGCCATTAACGGCTCGATCGGCCCAAGACCCACGATCTCATCCTGCACACTCCCCACCAGCGTCTCTAAGGCATCCGCATCTAGCGACACGCCCTCGGACCGCACAATATCTTTGATGAGGCCTGCGAGTTCGCGCCGCAGGGCATGCGGATCGAGCTCCTCAACCTTTTTGAGGTCTAGTACCTGCATGAGCGCATCGTGCACCCGTAGCTTAAGCAACGACATATCCATGCTGACTCCGTAGTGACTATGGACGATCGCTCGCGGGCGGCTGGGCGACGGCACCTGTCTGATGCAGGGCGCGCAGATATTGGCGAAACGCTTCTCGTGCTGTCTCGCCGTCAAGCCCCGTACTATAGGGCGCAGAGCGTGATCCCCACGGATCAGCAGTCTGCAGGGTAATCGCCCCGCGTACCGAGGCACCGTGACGGGAGTCCTGTAACTGCTCGTACTGTGCACACCCGGTGAGTACCAGCAGATATCCCACCAGCAGAAGACGATGTGGCTTAAGGAAAGCGGATTTCATGGGGAGCTCCTAATGGTTAGGGTTGTGGTGAAGAGGGAGAGATGGGCGTCTCGGAAAGCTGCGCTGGCGGGATGGGCTCAGCGGACACACCTGAATCCACCGGTCTTGCGGGCGGCCGTGATTCGCGGCTGTTGGGGCCGGGGCCAAACAGAAATTCGCCGCGACTGGGCAGTTGATACTGGTCTGTCGGCAGGGAGACCTTCTCCGTCAGCGGCCGAACCAGACGCGGTGTCACGATGAACATCAGCTCGCTACGGTCACTAATAAACTCACTGCTACGAAAAAGTGCTCCCAGAATGGGGATCTCCCCCAGGAGCGGAATGGCGGACACCGACTCGATCACGTTGTTCTTTATCAAGCCGCCAATCGCAAATGTCTGACCGTCCAAGAGCTGTACAGTCGTCGAAGCGCGTCGCGTGGTGATCGTGGGTAAGACGTTGACAACCCCCCCAACCCGAACCGCACTGCCCTCAGGCGCGAGCTCTGAGACTTCCGGAGTGACCTTGAGATGGATTTTTCCGCCCGATAAGACGGTAGGCAGAAATTTCAGGCCGACCCCATACTCCCGCTCCTCTAGGCCAATAGAGAAGACCCCCGCCTCACCCGACCGAGGAACAGGAATAAAGACCTTGCCACCGGCAAGAAAGGAACCCTCCTGGCCGCTCAAGGCGATGATGTTGGGCTCAGCCAAAATCTTGATCAGCCCGTTCTTAATCTCGGCTTCGAGCGAAAGCTTATCGCCCCCTTCAGTGAGCTTTATGGCGCCGCCCGTTCCCGCAGGAATACTCGCCGCGCCGCCCACAAGAAAATTTCCGAGCATGGAATAGCTGAAGTCGCCACGGGTTCCAGTGAAGCCAATCTGGGCACCGAGCTTATCTGTCAGCCGTTTAGAGACCTCGGCAATCTTGACCTCTAGAAGTACCTGTGGGGTATCCATCAGACCCAGCATGTTGATGACTGCCTTACCGGTGTAATGCTCGGCAATCGACATCGCCTGGTGCACCCGCTGAGAGTCCGAAATGACCCCAGTCAGCACCAGTGTTGCGCCCGCCGCATGCACCTGAATCTGCTCATACGGAAGGAGTTCACGAAGCTTCTTCTGTAGACCCCAGGTATCGGCACCCACCACCACCTCATAGAGCGAGACCCGTCCCTTCTTGGTCCAGACAAAGAGGTTGGTGGCGCCCGCCTTCTTACCCACCACATAGAGTTCCTTGGGACGGACCATGGCCACATCGACCGTCTCGGGATCACCGATAGAGACCCGATCGAAGTCGTCTTCAAGACTCAACATCGACCACTTCCCCGAAACGAGCTGCAGGGTCTGCTTGGCCACGGCATGGCCCATCACCGCAGAGGCAACCGCCGAGGATGCAGCCGGAGAGCGGGCATTGACCGCACCCGCGGAGACGGCAGAGACAATCACGAGGCAGATCATGATCGCCCGTGTGATTGGCAGAAAATTAAAGCATGGTAGGTAAGCCATAAGAGTCTTTCTTCTGTGAAAAAGTGGCTAGAGCAGACGAAGCGATGACCGCTGCACACCCCGATAGACTTCAACGCTAGGCGTCGGTCGTACCGCACGCATTTTTGGTGGGGCCGGGGTTGAGGGGGTTGTAAGAACTAAGTTCTCTTTGGTTACGCCCGCCAGTACGTCGTTCAGGCGTGCGCCTTCGGTCGGAGCCGCCTCAAGATCGGCGGGGTTACGCAGGGCAAGAGAAAGCGTTCCCACACTGCGTGCGAGATCCAGACGCTCCGCCTCATCGGGCCGTACCTCGAGGGTCACCGCCCCCACGATCTTCGGTCGATGCTCATCGGTCACGGTGTGCTCCTGGGCGGCCGCGAGCACCAAGAGACGCTCGAGAACGATGCGCGATCGTGTGCCCTCGGCTCTCTGAGGCTCGGGCAGATTATTGAGCGTTACCAAGACATCGACATAGGTGCCGGGCATAGCAAACCCCGCAACACCGACCACCTCGTTGACTTTGATCGTAAAGGCGCGTTTGCCATGAGAAATCTGGCCCGAGAGACCCGAACGACTGCCTTCAGGAGCCAGCCGATGTTGCAAGATGGGCTCTCCGGCAACAAGGGGGGCTGCGGTCACGCGGCCGTAGACGACATCGGGGCTCTCCACCGCGCCGTTCAAAGGCGTCACCACGGGCCACTCCACCGCCGTCACCAAGGCGGGCGTAAGTTTGACCCCAGGCGGAATATCCTGGGTGGCCGTTAGTACCGGTCGGGTGGGCGTGGCATTCGCTGCTTCCAGCGACCGGGTGGCATAGCCCACGGCAACCACACCAGCCAGCAGGGAGAACAGCAGCGCAAGGAACGTCTGTGTCCGATTCATAGGGACCTTTCTAGGTAAAAAGTGGAGCCGCATCAGGCGGCGTAGTGGGCCATTAGGGAAGTACGAGCCCGGCACAAGACCCGAGAAAGATGGGTACGGCATAGGGCAGCTGATGTTGGGTCTGGTACTGCCGGTTGTAGTACAGCGTGACGAGTGCAACGAAGCCGCCGATTGCCACAATGAGAGGCACAAGCCAGAAGAGAGAGGCGTATCCAGCATAGGCCCCCACAACTGAGAAGAGCTTCACATCGCCCCCGCCCATCCATCGCAAAAAGTAGAAGGGCAAGAAGAAAATCAAGCCCGCGAGCGCTCCGAGTAGGCTCTGCAAGAACGTAAAGTCGGGGTGCACAAGAGAAAGCCCCAGCCCGAGTCCCAGCCCTAAGAGCACCAGCGTATTGGGAATGGTTCGGGAGCGAAGATCGGACAGCGCTGCAGAAAACAGAAGCGTAAGAAAGGCAACGCTGTAGACGGAAAGAGAACCTAGCATTTGGCCGAATTCAGCTGAGGTGGTCAAACACTAGGTTCTGAATGAAAGATCTCTTTCAGTGCAACTTCGTTAAGGATTAATCGTATTGGCGATGGTCGTGAATGCGCCTTCGATCGCCCCTGCGAGAGTCGGCACAGAAGCCACGAGCCCCACCGCAATGAGAGAGGCAATCAGCCCATACTCAATGGCTGTGACCCCCGATTCGTCCCGCATAAAACGCTTTGAAATTTCCATGAATTTGGACATATCTTTCTCCGATTTGGTTACAAGAAGACGACGGGAGCGACTGCCTCCCATCTGCGAAGAGCCTGAGTAGAGAACAATTTCCTCGGCATCAGGCTCACCGACGATTCTGCCGAGCTTGTGCGTCTGCGCTGCAACACCGTTGTGCGATTGACGACCCCCGTTGCTCGTATCCCGTGGAGACTGTGCGGAGGTAGGTGTCGTCTTGAAACCAGTCGTAACCGTGGGCTGCGACCATAGGGTTCGATCACCGGTCGATGGGCCTGCAAGTGCTGCCTGAAGATCGCGCTGGATATGGTGCAGAGTGACATTGAAGTAGAGGAACACTGGATCGTGCTTGAGATAGAAATCTGGAACCAGCAGCACCACATCCCAGAGTCCTTCATCAAGGGTCTTATCCCAGAAATCGACCACGCTATTTAGCTTCTGGGTGGCTATCGCGTAGAGCAGGCGCGCATCGCTTAGAGGATTCTCAACCCGGGTGTCAGCGCCAAAGAGTTGAAAACCACTGAGCGTGGTCTTCACCTGCGCGTCCGACCGACGATTCCCGTAAAGCCGAAATTCAAGATACGAGAAACCATCAATAGAGACGCGTGGGATATGGTCGGTTCGAATCAGTCCCGTGCGTGTCTCTGTTGAGGCAATCGCATCCTCCGAGCCTACGAACGATCCGACATAGGCGCTTGCCTGATGGCTGTGCACGAGTACGGGCCAGCGATGCATGCCTTCGGCATACTTCAGCGTCTGGTTGGGTTTGGCAACATAGACGACGGTGCCATCCTCTAAGGCGAGGCAGAGTACGCCCCGCGGATTGTCCGTCTTTCCGGTAAGGTCTCCCGAGGTGAGAATCGCTCGGGACAAATCCATTAGTCGTGCACTCATACAATATCTCCTAAGTTATTCAGTGTTTGTAGGCCTACAGACCCAACCCCTGATACAAACGCACTCAAAGGTGCGTTAAGGGTCTATGAGAGGTAGTCAACACCGTCAACAGCGTGCGTGGAGATCGCGTGCGAACCGGGCGTTGGATGCTCGAACACGAGAAGTGTGGGACTAACTGCACAGCCCTCAGTGACTGCACGCGTAAGTTGCTCCAGTGCTATGGCCCACCGCTTATCATGGGCTCACTATGCTCAAGACCAACGATGTGAAAGAAAATTTCTCTGCGCTTCTGCGCAGCAGCCTTAAAGACCGCTACGGGAGGCTGCCTTCGGCTGCCGTACTGGCGCGAGAATTTAACCTGCGTGCCTATGACACCACCCCGATTTCCGGTGAGAGTGCACGACGCTGGCTTCGTGGTGTCTGCCTACCCGAGGAGGAGCGATTGCGTATCCTCGTGAACTGGTTGAATCTCGACTTCAACAAAGCGCTAACCGCCAACCGAAACGGTATGGGCAGCTTCGCCTCACACCGGATCCCGGAAACCTCTCAGCAATGGTTCTCCAACGGCCAGGCGTCGAGCGGCCACGGGACGACGACCCTACGCGGTTCCGTGCCTCAAGAGGTTCCAGGCGAGCCCGCACCCGAGAGGCCCGCGGAGACCGCGTTGCCAAATGGCCACGCACGCTCTGAGGACGAGTTGATCAATATGATCCTGCAGCTTCAACCCGCCGAGCGGGACCTAATTAAGGACCTCATCAAGATCAGCATCCACAGAAACTCTGCTTCGCAATAGTCCACAGCCCTTCGTCATCCGACAAAAAAGGTAAAGCCATGAGCCCTCTCCTCGATGCCGTATCCACCCTCAATCGTATGAACCAGCAATGGGCAGGACTCATTAAAGATGCCACCCAGAAGCAGTCAGCCGACTTCGTTCGTCTCATGCGAGATGACATTGAAGATCAGCGGGTCGCTATGAAGTCAGTAAGCCATCAGGCGATTGAGCAGATCAAGAATCCTGACACTATGCTTAGTTCGGTCTCTAACCTTCCGCTTTTCTTTATCAAGCTACAGACACTCTGGTTTCAGCAGGGGCTGGAATCGATGATCTCGATGCAGCGGAGAATGGGCGCAGATACCCGAGAGGCACTACATCGTTGGCAAGAACAAAATGCCCGCATGCTCAAGCATGCGATCGATGATCAGCCGCTACGCCAGCTCCACGAGACACCCGCTAAAGGTGCCAAGCGACAGAACGGGGCAGTCCATCATCGCGGCTTTCCGGAGAGTTGAGGAAACAACGAGCCCTGCGCGGGGCTCGGTGAGAGGGCCTGTCGGAGGACCTCGAGATTGAGGTCAGGATAAAGGCCCGTGAGCAGCCGCTTCAGGCAAATGCGTTGCTCCTCCGACAGCGACAATGCGGCTATCTCTGCGGAGGTATCCAGAGAATTCCAGTCAGAGACGCGCTTTGGGGCATCTGGAAAGTTTCCGGCCCCACCCAAAGAATCCCTCCGCTGGTAGGGCAAGAAAACACTATCCATACGAATATCAAGCCAGTCTGAAATGGTCTGCAGTCGATCAATATGGGGGAGACAGTCACCCTGCAACCAGCGCCGGACGCTCTCGGAGGAGATGGATCTTCTCCCGTCGTGACGCAGATTAAACTCGCGCGCTACAAAAGGGGCTGATGGAAGCCGCCCATACCGACAGGCCAGGGCTCGTCGAAACTCAGACGAGAAACGCGACATCGGTCCGTCGTCTGCATCTACTCGGTGTAACTGCATAAGCTGCTTCCCCCAGGAGCAATATTTCACTTAGTTTTTAAGAAATATCACTAACTAGATGAATTATGGGGAAAAATAATGCCCATGTATGTGCGGCGCCGCACAAAACCGAGCGCATCTCGGGCCACAAAAATCACCCAGGCGAGGCTTGCAAAGAGGGTCTAGGGCCTCGACCGACGAACCGCCTGTGCCGCAAGGTTGGACATCTTGATCGCCTCGGTCGCCGCCTCGGTCGCGACACGCGTCGCCTCGGCCGCCTCTCGGGAAGCGTTGATACAGGCCTCTTCAGCCTGATGGGCTACGGCAGCAGCCGCTGCTGCCGCGGCAGCGGACGCTGCAGCCGCCGCCTCAATGGCCGCCTGTGCGGAAGCCTCTGCGGCCGTAGCGGCGTCATTCGCAGCATCGATGATTTCTCGCGAGACCGCCGATTGCGCGGCGGCTGCAGAACGGGTCGTTGCCTCTGCCGAACGCTGTGCAGATGCGGCCGATCGTCGCGCCGACTCAGCAGAAAGCTCAGCCAAGGCTCTGAGTGTGGCGAGAGACGCTGTGTAGCGCGACTGCAGAGAGGCTTGGTTCGTTCGCAACCCATCCACCTCGCGTTGTAAAGCGGCAAACTTCTCGTAGAGATCTTTGATTTCGCCCGTCATGGAGGCAGTCTACGCGAAAGGCCCCGGTGCAGAGCGGAAGATTCTCGCCCGCGTCTCCTTTAATGCGTAGTAGCACTCGCAGCTATGTGACTGCAGCCCCTGGGCCGAGAGGATCTCGATATGGCCCCGCGCATACTGAATAAACCCCAACTCCTGAAGCCGTCGCGCCGCAAGGGTGATGCCTTCTCGGCGCACACCAAGCGTTCGGGCAAGGGCCTCGTGGGTCAGACTCAGCTGCGCAGAACCCTGACTATCCATGTAAGAAAGTAGAGATCGGCAGAGCTGCTGCTCAATAGAATGGTGCCGATAGCACGAAGAGTTCTGAGCAGCCTCCAAGACAAGAAACTGCATGTAGTTCATCAGCGCCCGTCGGAAAGGGGGAGACTGCTCAAACTGACTGAGGGCCACATCGGCAGTAACCCGATAAAGCGCCCCTGGGTACTGCACAACCGCACTGCCATAGGTCACTGGGGTCTTGAGAAAAAGAAAAAAGCCGACTAGCCCCTCGGGGCCCACCATCCCAAACTCCACAGAGGATCCATCTTGCAGATCAAGCATCAGGGAGACCACAGCAGTCACGGGAAAGTAGATATGACTCAGGGAGCCTCCCGGATAAAACAGAACATCACCTAATCGCCTCTCGATGCGCTCGACGTGACGAGCCCATTGAGGCCACTCACTATCGCCTAACGCCGTTAAAAAACAGCTCTCTCCCGGTCTCGTAACGCCCCCTTATTAATCTAGAGGGAGTATAGGTCTCCCCCCACCACCCCTATGTGCGAGTTCGCACGAACGCGACGAACCTTTCAGGTGCCGCAAAAGGTGCGGTAACCGGGGATAGGCGCGCCCGGCACCACTAAAGAAGACGACTTTCCCTCTGGGTCATAGGGATGTTGTAATTGGAGAAGTAAAGCCCCAAAGGGCCCGAGGTTATGGTCTTGCGCAGCTGCACGCAACGCCTCTTCCACCTGGGCGTTGCGAGGCACTACCACCGGGTTCTCCCCTTGCATCAGTTGCTGCGCCCGTCGCCACTGCGCGGGGTCAGACCCGAGTCGTGCGCGCCATCGTAGTTTCCAGGAGGCAAAGTCTTCTTGATCAATAAGACGCGCGTGGTCATTCGACTGGCCCAGTCGCCAGAAGGTATGGGTGAAATCGACCTGAGCCTCTTGCATGCAGTGCAGAAGATCAAGAATTAAAGCCCGGTCATCCTCGCTGACTACCGACCCGACGGAGAGCCCGATTTTCCGCGACATCATCGCAAACCAGGCGGCTTCGTACTGGGTTGAAAATGACTCGATGGCACTACCCGCAAGATCAATTGCCTTGTCGGTATCGGGATCGATCTCCGTGAGTAAGGCCTCTGCCAGGCGCGCGAGGTTCCACTGGGCAATCGCAGGCTGGTTGCCATAGGCATACCGCCCCGCATGATCGATAGAACTAAACACGGTATCGGGATGGTAGGCGTCGATAAAGGCACACGGTCCGTAATCGATGGTCTCACCCGAGAGGGCCATGTTGTCGGTATTCATCACCCCATGTACAAAGCCCACACGCATCCAGTGCACCAGTAACGAGACCTGTCTGGCGATAACCGCCTGCAAAAATGCCAACGCCGGGCGCTCTGCAGCGGCCAATTCAGGGTCATGTCGGGCAATCGCGTAGTTCAGAAGTTGGCGCACAGGCGATTCCCCCTGGGCCTGCGCATTCGGGCGGGAAATCCCCGCCGCATACTGAAAGCTCCCTACGCGCAGGTGGCTTGCCGCGACACGGGTTAAGACTGCACCCGGCTCGGGCCCCTCGCGATAGACCCAGTCGCCTGTGCCCGCCACGGCGAGGCTACGCGTGGTCGGTATGCCGAGGCCGTGCATTGCCTCACTAATCAGATATTCGCGCAGCATCGGGCCCAAGGCCGCACGGCCATCGCCCCGACGCGAGAAGGGTGTGCGGCCCGAGCCCTTAAACTGCAGATCGCACCGCGACCCCGCTGGGGTGACCTGCTCTCCCCAGAGCACAGCACGGCCATCGCCCAACATCGTGAAGTGGCCAAACTGATGGCCCGCGTAGGCCTGGGCAAGCGGCACTGCGTCCACGGGCAGGCGATTGCCTGAAAAGAGTTGGGCTAAAGATTCTGCAGAGGCCTGTGAGAGATCGAGCCCCAGGTCACTGGCAAGCCCCCGGTTCACAAGCATCACGGTGGGCGCAGAGACCGGTTCCGGCCCAACCCGCGCATGAAAGCGCTCGGGAAGACGGGCATAGCTGTGGTCAAACCGCCAACCCAGCCCGTCTATTTCCGCTTGTACCGTATCTGTCTTGCTGTCCATGGGGAGAAGCGTACCAAGTAACCCAGGCATCTGGTGAAGCGTGGTGCCCACGCGGTTACAGACAGGCAGAGCAGCCGGCTTACTGTCGCCTGATTGCCGTCACCACGTATCGCTTGCCATCCATCCGTACCCGTACCCGTACCTGATCGCCGGCCTGTAGTCCCTCCAGAAGCGCGACATCCTCCACATAGAAGACCATCGTCATCGGGGGCATATCCAGGCTCTTGATTTCGCCGTGCTTCAAGGTCATACGCTTGTTGGGCGCATCGACGCGTCGAATCTCGGCCACGGCCCAGTCATCGCCTGAACCTGCATCGGTGGCATTGGCTGCCGGTGCAGAGGCCATCAATACCGGCGCCTCGAGAGAAGCCTTTGTTTGTGACACGGTGATTCGCCCTGTCATACCGGCCTGGTAATGCCCAGGAATGAGGCAGGCAAAATGAAAGGCTCCGGCGCGGTTGAACTGCCACACCAGACGCTCGTTAGCCCCTGGGGCGACGTGGGCCATATAGGGCTCGTCGTGCTCCATATTGGGATGTTTAAGCATCATCGCCGCATGGGCATCGAGTTCTTTCTGGGTGCCGATCACCATCTCATGCATCACCTTGCCAGCATTGACCACTTCGAACCGAATCGTCTCGCCGAGTTTCACTGAGATGGTATCCGGCGCAAACCGCATATCGTCGGTCATCTGAATGCGAATCGTGCGGGTGACTTTGTCGGCATCGCCTGCGATGCCCCAATCAGTCTGCGTCTTGGTGATCGCCTTTGGCGCCGAATGACCCCCCTGGCCCGCACTCGCCCCGGGGCCATGACCCGCGGGGCTGTGGGCAAAGACAGTGCCCATCATCGGCAGGCCAAGGGCCAGGCCCATCACGCCAATCGCCCCGCATCGCCCCCACGCACGCAGGCGTTTAGGTGTCGTACCACTGCCGATGTCGTACAAAGCATTAATGCCCATGGTGTCCTCCAGAATGATTGGGTTTGCGAACGCGTACCTCTACAGGGTCAACCTGACCGGACGGACCCTTTGATGGTGTGTGGGCCCCGTGGCCACTGTCAGGCGCGGGCGCCTGACGCACTGCAGGGAGCAGCCCGGTATACAGCGCGGCCTGCGTGCCGGGGGGCTGCGCATACCAGCCAGGATCGGAGTAATCACCAGGCTTCTGGTCCCGGCGCACCTTCACCATGCTAAACATGCCACCCATCTCCACCGACCCGTAGGGGCCCTCACCCGTCATCATCGGCGCAGTATTTGCCGGCAGGGGCATTTCCATCTCGGCCATGTCCGCCATACCCCGCTCCCCCATCACCATGTAATCGGGAATATGCCGCGTAATGCGAGCCGCCAGACCCCGATGGTCAACGCCAATCATCGTGGGCACATCGTGGCCCATGGCATTCATGGTGTGATGGCTCTTGTGACAATGAAAGGCCCAGTCACCTTCTTCATCGGCGAGGAACTCAATCTGCCGCATCTGACCCACGGCAATATCAGTAGTCACCTCCATCCACCGACTGCCCTTGGGGGTAGGTCCCCCATCGGTACCCGTCACCTCAAACTCGTGGCCATGCAGATGGATAGGATGGTTGGTCATGGTTAAGTTACCCACACGAATCCGTACCCGGTCATTCAGCCGCACATTCAAAGAGTCAATGCCGGGAAAGATGCGGCTATTCCAGCTCCAGAGGTTGAAATCGAGCATGGTCATGATCTGTGGCGTGGCACTGCCCGGCTCAATGTCATAGGCACTGAGCAGGAAACAGAAGTCACGGTCGACGTCATCAATCAAAGGGTGCTTTGCCTTGGGATGCGTCACCCAAAAGCCCATCATGCCCATGGCCATCTGGGTCATTTCATCGGCATGCGGGTGGTACATAAAGGTGCCTGGCCGGCGGGCAGTGAACTCATAGACAAAGGTCTTGCCTGGGGGAATGCCGGGCTGATTGAGGCCCACCACCCCATCCATACCATTGGGCAGACGCTGCCCGTGCCAATGGATCGAGGTGTGTTCAGGCAGTCGATTGGTGACAAAGATGCGTACCTTGTCGCCTTCGACCACCTCAATGGTGGGGCCAGGCGACTGCCCGTTATAGCCCCAGAGATGGGCATGAAAACCAGGGGTCATCTCGCGCACCACCGGCTCGGCCACGAGGTGAAACTCCTTGACCCCCTGGTTCATACGAAACGGTAGCGTCCAGCCATTGAGTGTCACCACGGGCCGATAGGGTCGACCGGCATTGGGCTCCACGGGTGCCTGTGTCTGCGCGGAAGACTGAATCACCGGTTCTGGGAGGCGGGCCAAGGCCGAACGACCCACGGTGCTGGCAGCCAAGGTGGCCGAGCCCAAGGCAGCGAGCGATAGAAAAGAACGACGGGTCTGACTCATCGTGCAACTCCCCAAAAAATTTCTTCAAACAGGACGGTGGCCTGCTGATGGTCACGGCGTGACCGTGCAAGCCAGTAATCACGCAGTGCCTCCAGCACCTCGAGCTCGAAGCCCATGGCCTGATCGCGGTCCTTTAAAAGCTTTGGCGTACCGATCAGCATGCCGTTGTAGGCGAGCAGATGCTCCTCTGAAATCGTCTGCCGCGCAGGCAGGCCCTCCTCCACCAAGAGTTGCGCACGATCTGTTGCCAGACGTAGCTGCTGCTCGGCATGGGCGAGGGCCGCATAGGCCTGCAGCAGGGCATAGGGCTGGACCGATGAGAGGCCACGGCCCTCGCCCTGGTTTTCGTTCGGGTTCTGCATCGCGCGCCGTGACGCCCCCAGACGTCTCTCTCTCGGTATCAAGGCTATGACCCTTCCCATAGCATCGGGTTCAATACGCTGATCTGCAGGCGGCTTTGGCACGGGCGGCAGAGGCAAGACCGCGGACGCGCGGGTGGGTACTGCCACGCCTGCGCTGCGAGCATGCTGGGCGATGGCCTCACGGGCCTGCAGCAGCCGTGCCTCGGCCTTCTGTCGGGCCGCACGAATCTCCAGCAGGTGCAGACGGGCCTCACGCTCTTCTTGCAGAGGAAGATTACCCACAGCGTGCATGCGGCGGGCGAGCTCCCAGGCGACATCCGCAAGATCTTCGCGCTCCAGGAGGCGCTGGTGAACCTCCTGGGCATAGACCCAGGAAATTACCTCTTCTACCAGCGGTCGCGATACCCGCAGGCCCTGGGCCAGGATCGTCCGTACAGATTCCGATGTAGTGAGCCAGGCGGTATCAGAGGCCGCAATCGAGGTGAGTGAGTCTGTCGCGCGCCGAAGTCCAGGCTGGGTATTCATGGCCACGGTCAGCCAGTGCTCGAGCAGTTGAGAAAAATCTTGCCAGGTTTTGGCCCGATGGGCGGACGACCGGTCAGGCCAAAAGGCCGTGGCCTGGGATGTGGCCTGCGCGGCCTGCGACTCGCGCAGATAGGCCTTCCACCCCCCTGCCTCATCAACCGCCCGATTGGCACCCTGCCAATCCGACTCTCTCGCCTGCACCGACAGCGCTGCAACCGCGAGGAGAAAAAAGACCGCGCAGACGTACAACACGCGCCCGGCACGGTGTATGAAAATAATTCCCACGTGCTACCCCTTCCAGAAATGCTTGGGTCTAGACAGACCCGAGACAAACGGGAATCCGCATTCGCGCGACAACGAGGTCACGCAAGCGGGTTCACCGACCCATCGTCAATTAGGCAGTGCGCCGCGTGGGGGATGAAAAGGTGGGTCGTGTGGGGGGATTGGAGGCGCCCGGGTGATAGGAAAGCCGGGCCCAGGACCGCGATAGTCCACCGGGTGAAGTGCGTCAGCGTTACCCGAGAACGCCACAGACAGGCAGCAGGCCGCACAGACAGGGCACTTGTGGAAAGGCACCGAGTCGTCGGTCGACAGCGGTTCCTGACTATGATGGTGATCACCCGTTGGGTTGGACGTAGCATCGTGAGAATGCGTGTGGTGTCCATTCTGCGGCGAGGCAGGCAGTAGATGACACGACTGCGACGCCCAGACCGCAGACTGAAAGACCAGGGCGACGAGTACGACGCATACCCCAATACCGCGCGCGAATCGCGCGCGTGCAGCGAGGGCAGGGAAGTCAGAAAAAACCGCAGACGCAGACATGGGTTTGAGTGTAGGCGAAAACACTACAATCGCGCCATGAATCCCACACGCCCCCACACGCTCATCACGCCCAGTCGGTCGTCACGCCGCCGCTGGCTCGCTACCGCTTCAAGCCTCGCCAGCCTTGCAGCCCTGGGGCTTCTTAGCCCTGCCGCCCTCGGGCAGCGACGACAACCGTTGGTCGAAGTCTGGAAGTCGCCTACCTGTGGCTGCTGCAACGACTGGATTACTCACCTGCAGAAAAATGGCTTTGCGACCAAAGCCTACGATGAGGGCAATACCGCGAAGCGCCGGGCAGTAGGCCTGCCTGTGGCCCTGGGCTCCTGTCATACCGCCACGGTAGAGGGCTATGTGATCGAAGGCCATGTGCCAGCCGCAGAGGTTCAGCGACTGCTGAAAGAACGGCCCGAAGCACTCGGCCTCTCGGTGCCGCAGATGCCCATCGGCAGCCCCGGCATGGACGGACCCGAGTACGGTGGCCAGAAGGACACCTATGATGTGCTTCTCGTGGACCGGGCGGGCAAGTCCACCCCTTACGCCCGCTACCAAGGCGGCCAGCGTATCGGCTAAAGAAGTCATATCAACCACACCAGAAGTGCAGAGCCGCACGTGCGGCTCAGGGTACGCTGCCCAACGTTCTGGTGTTAATCGTGTTCCCCCATGTCATTTTTTGAAGGAAGTCTCATGACCCGCTTATCCTCATTCAGCCTGCCATTGCGACAGCGTCGCGCATGGCTCCGTAAGACCTTTCTCGCCCCGGCTGCCGTGGCGCTAGGCCTGTCCCTTCCGCTCGTGGGGCTGCAGGCCAAACAACTGCCGTCTCCGGTTGTCACCGTGGCGCAGTTGCAACCGCTGCTGCAGGCCAAATCGGTCAAGGTGCTCGATATTCGCGAGCTCGTTCAGCCCGATCAGAAGACCCCAATTTATGCGGCCGGTCATATTCCTGGAGCGCTGCCTGCACCCTATTCGGCCTTTCGTGGCGGCAAAGACAACCCCGGTGGGCTTCCTGCGGAAGACAAGCTCGCTGCCTTCTTAAGCAGTCTTGGGGTCACACCGCAGACGCCCCTGGTGATTGCCGGCCCAGGAAAGACAGGCACAGACTTTGGCGCTGCTGCCCGGGTCTACTGGACCTTAAAGGTCTCGGGCTTTAGCGACCTGGCTGTGCTCGATGGGGGCCTGACCGCCTGGACCGCCGCGAAACTGCCACTCGAAACCGGCACCCCGGCGATCATTCCGTCAACGGTGCAGGTGAAATACGACCGCAGCCAGATCGTTTCTGTGGAGGAAGTAAAAACACTCACCGCCCCGGGTACGAAGGCCCCAAGCAAACTCATTGATGCCCGCCCCGAATCGTTCTACAAGGGCGAGGTTCGGCATCCGGCCTCGGCCCGGTGGGGCACATTGCCTGGCGCAGAGAATGCCGACTCAGAAATCTGGTTTACCCCCAAGACTGGTGTTCTGCTTCCTGCAGATCAGATCAAGGCCGTCGCCCAACAAAAAGGCCTGCTTGCTAGTGGCGATACCGTCTCCTTCTGTAACACGGGCCACTGGGCAGCCACGAACTGGTTCATCCTCTCTGAAGTTTTGCAGCAGTCCGGCGCGCGTATGTACCCGGACTCGATGGTGGCCTGGAGCAAGGCTGGCCTGCCCATGGAGAATGAGCCGAGCCGAGCCGTGGTCCTCTTTAGGCAACTAACCGGCGGCGGGCTGCCGAAGTAGCCTCGATTTTTCCAAGTAGAAAAGAGGTGTCCTGCAGTCTATGGGGACACCTTTTTATTTCGCCCATGGGAGGTCGGGTTTGTGGTTCAATCAACGCAGATCTTAAACAGATCGCGTCGCGTACCCCTAAAAAAAGCGCGTTGTGCAACCCTATCGCCAACTCTCCAGATAACAAAGGAAACCTCAACTTGAGAATTTTTTCTCTTAAAAAAACATGGGCAGGGCTCTTTGCCAGCCTCATGCTCGGCGCGGGTCTTGCCCAGGCTCAAGACACGCTGCGCGTGACCACCATTCCTGAAGAAGCCGCCACCGAGCAGATTCGTAAATTCGGCCCGCTGTCTGCCTACCTCGAAAAGCAGCTCGGCATGAAGGTGGTCTTCACACCGGTCAATGACTACCCCGCCGCCGTAGAGGCTTTGGTGAATAAGCAGGTGGACCTCGTCTGGTTTGGCGGCTTCACCCATGTGCAGGCGCAGATTCGTTCGGGCGGAAAAGTGGTGCCCATTGCGCAGCGCGAAGAAGACACCCAGTTTCGGTCAGTGTTTATTACACAAAAAGACTCTGGCATTAAGACCCTGCAAGACCTTAAGGGTAAGCAGGTGAGCTTTGGTTCTCAGTCGAGTACCTCGGGCCACCTCATGCCGCGCACCTTCCTGCTCGAGGCAGGCATTGATCTCGAAAAAGATCTCAAGCGGGTGGCCTATTCGGGGGCCCACGATGCCACCATCGCCTCCGTGGTGAGTGGGCGAGTAGACGCTGCTGCGCTCGATATTACGGTGTGGCGTAAGTTTGTAAGCGAGAACAAGGTAGACACCACCAAAGTAGATGTCTTCTACACCACGCCCCCCTTCTTCAACTACAACTGGTCAGTACATGCCGACATGCCTGTGGCCCTGCGTGACCGCATCACCAAGGCGCTGCTGGCGTTAGACATGAACACTCCGGAAGGCAAGGAAATTCTGACTCTGAACCGCGCCACCAAGTACATTCCCACGAAGGCGGAAAACTATAAGGGCCTGGAGCGGGCAGGCAAGAGTGCCGGCCTGATCAAGTAGCGTGGGCGCACCGCGACCCCAGCCGTGCAGCACCAGCACGAGGGTGTATAGACCATGACGGCGACCCTGACTGCCCAGCAGGGATTCTCTGTTGGGCTTGAGGCCATCACCGCACATCACCCGACAGCGTCTGCACAGGCGCCTGCCTGCCTTGAGCGCATTAGCCTGACGATTTCGGCAGGTGAGCAGGTGGCTGTTATTGGCCCCTCAGGCGCAGGCAAGACGAGCTTTCTTGCTCTCATGGCGGCTACCCTCAAGCCCTCGGGGGGCCGGGTGCTGCTCGACGGGCAGTCGCTCTGGGCGCTGCCGCAGCCGATGCTGCAGACGCTGCGCGGACAGGTCTACTATGCCCCCCAGACGCCACCCCTCCCCCCGCGACAGCGGGTAGTGACCTCCGTCTTGGCGGGGCGCCTCCCGAGTCAGTCGCTCTGGCAGAGCCTGAGTTCTCTGCTCTATCCCCGCGACGCCTCGCTTGCGGCGCAGGCCCTCGCCGCCTTCGACCTCGAAGACAAACTCTGGCTGCGTGTGGATCGGCTCTCAGGCGGCGAACGACAGCGGGTCGGCCTTGCCCGGGCCCTTCTCTCTCCGGCACGACTCTGGCTCATCGATGAGCCGCTCTCAGCGCTTGATCCCAAGCGTGCCCACCAGGTGATCTCTGTGCTTACCGAGCAGGCGCGGGCACGTGGCATTACCCTGATCTGTAGCCTGCATCAGGTCGACTTCGCCCTCTCCGCATTTCCACGGGTGATTGGTCTGCAAGACGGGCGCATGGCCTTTGACCTTCCCGCAAAAGAAGTCGATCCGGCCAGGCTTTCAGAACTCTATGCCCAAGAAGCCATCCCCGACTCCTCAGACCTGAGCGACGAAGACGACACGAGCCCAGCAAGTGTCGCTGCGCGGGCCATGGTTCGGTGCCGTTAGCGTGCCCGAAGAGAATCGCCCCACCCAAAGACAGACACCCGCCCTGCGCGACCCGGCCTGGAGCGGTCGGGTCTTCTGGACGCTGGCGGGCCTCGTCATCCTCTGGCCGGCCCTCGTGGCCACCGAGTTCAAGCCGTGGATCTTCTTTGACCCCGACAATCTGCGGGTGACCCTGCGTTTTCTTGGCGACTTTTTCCCGCCCGTATTCACGGCCGAGTTTCTCTGGATGGTGGCAGTCGAGTCGTGGCGTACGGTCGCAATCGCCACAGCGGGCATGGCATTGGCCCTTCTGCTGGCGATTCCCTTGACTATTTTGGCCACCCGTATTCTGTCGGTATCGGCCCTCACCGGCCGCATGGCCGCCCTGCCCTTTGCAGTGCGCCAGGCCCTTCGGTGGGTCATGATTCTCCTGCGTAGCATTCCCGAACTCATCTGGGCACTGGTCTTCGTCCGTGTGGTGGGGCTCGGGCCCACCGCGGGGGTGCTGGCCATTGGGCTCACCTACGCAGGCATGCTGGGCAAGGTCTACAGCGAGATTCTCGAAAGTGGGGAGACGCATGCGACACAGACCCTGCTGCGCAACGGGGCCTCACGACTGCAGGCATTCTTCTATGGGCTTTTGCCCCAGAACGCCTCTGAGCTCACAAGCTACACGGTCTATCGCTGGGAATGCGCCATTCGCTCCTCGGCCGTTTTGGGTTTTGTCGGCGCTGGAGGGTTGGGCCAGCAGATGGATAACTCGATGAAGATGTTTAACGGTGGCGAAGTGGCCACCATGCTTGTGGTCTTTATGATGCTCGTGGGCCTGGCCGACATTCTGAGCGGCGCCTTACGGCGTGCTATGCAGTAACGGTCGCAACAACAATCGGTCGCCAATCCCTATGCAACAGCGTCCAGATACTGCGCCATCCACACAATCCGCATCAGACAATGCGTCCGCGTATGCGGGCCGCATCGTGGCGGGCGTCTCCGCCAAGGCCACTGCGCTGCTCGTCGGAATTGGCTGCCTCACGGTCGCAAGCTTCGCGTCACTCAACCTGCAACTCGCCCAGTTTGCCTCCACCGAGAGCATGGCCCGTATGGGCAAGTTCATCGCCGAACTGCTTTCGCCCGACCTCTCTGCCGCCTTTGTCTCCAAGGTCGTGATTGCCAGCCTCGAGACACTGGCCATGTCGGGCATCGGCACGCTCTTGGCAGTCGTCTTTGGGCTCGCCTTGGCCCTGCCCGCAAGCCAGAAGGCTGCTGGGCCAGCATCTGCGGGGGTTATCGGCATCGTACGCGCGTTGACAAAGCTTCTCTTTAATGGGCTGCGGTCGATCCCCGAACTGGTCTGGGCCGCACTGCTCTTAATCTTTGCGGGACTGGGCCCCTTTGCGGGCACCCTGGCGCTTGCCTTGCACACCACGGGCGTCTTTGGCCGACTCTTTTCCGAGGCCATCGAAAATGCACCCGACCATGCGGCGGTCGCGCTACGCAGCCAGGGCGTATCAGAGCTTCGGGTGTTTCTCTATGCCACCCTGCCCACCATACTGCCGCAGCTTGTGTCCTACTCACTCTATCGGTGGGAAAACAATATTCGCGCCGCGGCTGTGCTCGGCGTAGTAGGCGCCGGCGGCCTCGGACAGATGCTGGCCTTTCACATGGGGCTCTTCCATATGAATGAGACCAGCACCATTCTCCTGGCCATGATCACGCTGGTAATGGTTGTGGATGGTCTGTCGTATCTGGCGCGCCAGCGGCTTTCGGCCTAGCGTTCAACAAACGCGCGTTCAATCACATAGTCGCCTGGCTGGCCAAGCCCAGGAGAGACGACAAAGCCCCGATCATCCAGCATCTGGGCGGTCTCCTTGAGCATCGAGGGGCTGCCACAGATCATGGCTCGGTCATGCGCAGAATCAAGCGGGGGCAGACCAATATCTTGAAAGAGCTGACCGGTCTCTATGGCCGTGGTGAGCCGTCCCGTATGGGTAAAGGCCTCCCGTGTGACCGTGGGGTAGTAGATCAGCTGATCGCGCACCATCTCGCCCAGAAACTCATGTGCGGTGAGTTCGTTTTTAATGTAGTCGCCATAGGCGAGTTCACTGACCAGCCGAACCCCGTGAATGAGCACAACCTTCTCAAACCGCTCATAGGTCTCGGGGTCACGAATGATGCTCATGAAGGGGGCGAGCCCTGTACCGGTAGAGAAGCAATAGAGGTGGCGACCCTCGCGAAGGTCGTCAACCACCAGTGTGCCTGTGGCCTTCTGCCCCACCAAGAGCCGGTCGCCCTCGCGCACATGCTGAAGCCGAGAGGTCAGCGGGCCGTCGGGCACCTTAATCGACAAGAACTCCAGATGCGCTTCGTAATTGGGACTCACCACGCTGTAGGCCCGCATGAGCGGCTTTCCCTCAACCTCAAGACCAATCATTACAAAGTGGCCATTGCGAAAACGAAAGCTGGGATCGCGGCTGGTCGTAAAGGAAAAGAGCGTGTCGTTCCAGTGGGTCACACCGGTAATTGTTTCTTCGTTGTAGGCGGCCATACGTCGTTTTCTAATCTCTCTATTGTTGCGCGATGCGGTTTGTGGGGCGCGCTTCTTTTTTAATCGTTTGCCGCGACACCCACATAGGGGTTAGACCGGCGTTCCTCACCAAAACTGCTCATTGGCCCATGGCCCGGTACAAAGTCAATATCGTCTCCGAGTGGGAAGAGCCGCTCCTTGATCGAACGCAAAAGGTCTGCATGATTGCCACGGGGGAAATCGGTGCGTCCGATCGACCCGGCAAACAAAACATCCCCCACAAAGGCGAGCCGATCACCCAGATGAATAAAGACCACGTGCCCTGGCGTATGCCCCGGACAATGAATGACCTCCAAGGCCTGCTGCCCCACCATCACCGTATCGCCATCTTCGAGCCAGCGATCGGGCGTAAACGCCTCTAAGGGTGGAAAGCCAAACATCTTGCCCTGCCCGGGCAGCTGATCAATCCAGAACTTGTCGTCTTTGTGTGGCCCCTCGATAGGGACACCAAGCCGCTCGGCCAACATACCCGCCTCGCCGCAGTGGTCGATATGACCATGGGTCAGCAGGATCTTTTCAATCTCTACGCCCGCGTGTTCGGCAATAGCTTCGAGTTGATCAATGTCGCCCCCTGGGTCGATGAAGGCCGCCTTACGCGTGACAGGACAGACCACCAGAGAGCAGTTCTGCTGAAAAGGGGTCACCGGAATAATTTCGTAATCCATAGCCGTGATTATCGCTGCTCAGAAGGCTGCCCGCCGAAGCCGGTCGTGTACCGCCTCCCAGGCGGCCAAGGGCGGTGGTGCCTCCAGACAGAGAAGGTCAAAGCCGGCCCGGTCCCAGTCGTTTAACTGTGCATAGAGAAGCCGGCCGTAGCCTACCGGGTCTGTAGGGGCGCCCGCGATCGTCACCCCGGCAGGGGCATCGGACCAGTCAGACAACATCCAGGCCGCGACCCGCGCCTGCGGGTGTTGCGCGAGGTAGTGGTGTAGCTGAACGCGCAGCGCAGCTGCCGGCAAGACCCAGAGCGGTGTGCGCGGCGCATAGTGAGAATCTAGGCTGCCTGAGACCCGCGGCAGCGCAGGGTCGGGTGTTTTCTGTAAGGGCGCCTCAAGACGCAGACCACAGGCAGTCAGCGCTGCGGCAATAGCCTCGCGCCCCAAGATGCCTGGCCGCAGAATGCGCGGTGTCTGGGCGGTGCAGTCCACGACGGTGCTCTCAAGCCCCTCCGTGCAGGGACCACCGTCGAGGATGAGATCGGTTTCTGCCATAAAGGGGGAGAGCTGGGCCAGAACATCCTGCGCCCGCGTGGCACTCACCTGACCA
The DNA here is from genome assembly GCA_039800345.1 of Pseudomonadota bacterium. GTDB lineage: Bacteria > Pseudomonadota > Gammaproteobacteria > Burkholderiales > Burkholderiaceae_A > Hahnella. Next base: position 25,410 of record JBDLQX010000091.1, read on the forward strand.
AAGCGGTTGGCAGAGGGTGCGGCCACCGCCCCACTCCCCTGGGCCGCAAAGGCCTTCAGCAGCGCCTGCGCTACGGGATGTCTGGGTACCCGCAGGCCCACCGAATCTTGTCCCCCCGTCACGGCCAGGGGCACGCGAGACGACTTGTGCACGATGAGCGTGAGGGGGCCCGGCCAGAAGGCCTGTGCAAGGCAGTCGGCGGCTTGAGGCCAGCGGTCCGCCAGGGCGCGGGCCATGGCAGCCTCGGCCAGATGCACAATCAGCGGATGGTCGGTGGGTCTGCCTTTGGCATGAAAGATCCTGGCGACTGCCGTCTCGGAGAGGGCATCGGCCCCCAGACCATAGACCGTCTCGGTAGGAAAGACCACGAGCCTGCCCTCGGATAAACACCGAGCCGCCTGGTCGACTGCCGCGACAGAAGGAAGAAGACACTGCACCACGTGTTCGATGCCAGGCCGAAGGCGAACTGCCGCGCGAGGCCGGTTAGGCCACCACCCAGGGCTGGGTGATGTGGCCCATCTTGCGCCCTTGCCGTGGCTCAGACTTTCCGTAGAGGTGCAACACACTGCCCTGGTCGCCGGTGAGCGCGGCAAAGTCCGGTTCCACCACCGGGCCCTTCGGGCCCTTGGGAAACCAGAGGTCTCCCAAGAGGTTGGTCATCCGCGCGGAAAACTTCAGAGTCGTGGGCCCTAAGGGAATGTTGGCGCAGACCCGCACCTGCTGCGCGAACTGGCTTGTCGCGCAGGCCTCAATTGAGAAATGGCCGCTGTTGTGCGGGCGCGGGGCCATTTCGTTGACCAACAACCGGCCATCGCGGAGCAGAAAAAATTCGACACCGAGCACGCCCACATAGTCCATGGCCTCGGCGATACGCTGGGCCGCCTGTCGGGCCTGCTCAGCCACCGCCTCTGAGACCTGTGCGGGCACGGTAGTCGTATCGAGTACCGCATGACGATGGACATTCTCTGCCAGAGGAAAGACCGCCATTTCTCCCCCGGCGTTACGGGCCAGAATGACCGATACCTCCTGCGACAAGGCGAGCTTTTGTTCCAGTACGCAGGGCACACGACCCAGACGAATAAAGACCTCGCGGGCTGACTGCGCCGAATCGACAACCGCCTGGCCTTTACCGTCATAGCCCAACTCAGCGGTCTTCAAGATGGCAGGGAACATGGTGGGCGGCGCCTCCCGAAGATCCTCTTCGTGCAGGACTTCGATAAAAGGGCCCACAGCCACACCCGCCTTTTGAAAAAACGCCTTCTCACGACGCCGGTCTTGGGCAATCTCGACACAGTCGGCCGACGGATAGGTCGGCCCATACTGGGCCAGGAAACGCAGGGAAGAGGCAGGTACGTTCTCGAACTCGGTGGTGAAGACGGTGGCCTGCTCGGCAAGCGCCGTTAATGCCTTCGGATCGTTGTAGGTACCGACCACCACCTGATCGGCAATCTGCCCTGCCGGGCCATCCGGATCAGGATCGAGCACAACCACCCGCACGCCCAGTCGGTGCGCTGCCTGAATCATCATGCGTCCGAGTTGGCCCCCGCCGAGAAGGCCAATCGTGACCATGGGCGGAGGTGGGGGAGCGCGCACGCGATAACCCCCCCTAGCGCCCTATCGTGGCGTTCATCGCCTGGGCGGCCTCGGTCTGCGCAGACCGATAGGCCACCAGCTGGCGGGCTAATGCCGTATCGTTGGTGGCTAGGGTGGCCACAAAATGCAATGCGGCATTCGCCGCACCCGCCTCACCAATCGCGAAGGTGGCTACCGGTACGCCCTTGGGCATCTGCACGATCGAGAGCAGGGAGTCTTCGCCACGCAAATACTTCGAAGGTACCGGCACCCCAAAGACGGGCACCGGGGTCTTGGCCGCGAGCATGCCGGGCAGATGTGCCGCCCCACCGGCCCCGGCAATAATGCCCTTCAGGCCACGGGCAGACGCAGCCTCCGCATAGGCATAGAGCGTGTCGGGCATCCGATGGGCAGAGACCACCCGTACCTCATGCGCAATGGAAAACCGTCGCAGGATTTCGACTGCGTGTTGCATGACCTCCCAGTCTGACTGCGAGCCCATCACCACGCCCACCATGGGCATCGTCGCCCCGGTGATCTGTAACAACGCCTGACGGTATTTTTCGGCGGTGTCTGCAATGACCGATGCAGGCAGCGCGGGTGCGGGCGGTGTCTTAGGCCAATCGAGCGTCTCGAGATAGTCCCGCACAAACTGCTTGTCAAAGCTCGGGGGGCTGATGCCTTCGCGGTACTGATCGGCCGGCCAATATCGTGAAGAGTCTGCAGTGAGTACCTCGTCCATGAGGTGCAAGACGCCTGCATCATCAAGCCCGAACTCAAACTTGGTATCGGCAATAATAATGTCGCGGGTGCGCGCATAGTCTGCCGCCGTACGATAGAGGGCCAGGCTGACACGACGTACCTCTTCAGCACGGTCGGCACCGATGCGCGCCACCACCTCATCAAAAGAAATATTCTCATCGTGGGCGCCCGCCTCTGCCTTATGGGCCGGCGTAAAAATCGGCTCGGGCAGTTGGGCCGCCTGAGGCAATCCTGCGGGTAGCCGTATGCCGCAGACCGCCCCCGAGGCCTGATAGTCCTTCCATCCGCCGCCAATCAGATACCCACGAACCACCGCCTCGATGGGCAGCGGCCGCAGACGCTTGACCACCACCGCGCGGCCCCGCACCTCATCGACCTCCGAGGGCTGTACGACGGTTTCTGGATCGATTCCCGTGAGGTGATTGGGCACCAGGTGGGCAAGCCGGTGAAACCAGAATTCCGACATGCGGTTGAGAATGACACCCTTGTCGGGAATGGGCTCAGCCATCACCACATCAAAGGCCGAAAGCCGGTCTGTGGCGACCATCAGCAGCTTGTCATCACCTACCGCATAGAGGTCGCGCACCTTCCCTCTGCCGAGTAGCGGCAGAGAGTGAATGCGGGATTCACGCATCGACACGCTGCGCCAAGGCTCCAGAGGCATAGTGATGCGCCATGTCCGTGAGCGGCCGGGGCTGAATACGACTGCCCTGCCCCGCACAGCCAAACTGCTCGTAACGGGCCTTACAGATCTGCTTAGCCGCCTCGCGGGCGGGCTTGAGAAAATCACGGGGGTCAAAGTGCGACGGGTTCTGGACCATGAACTTACGCACCGCAGCCGTCATGGCCAGACGAATATCCGTATCGATATTGATCTTGCGTACACCGTGCTTAATGGCCTCTTGAATCTCTTCCACAGGCACACCGTAGGTCTCTTTCATCTCGCCACCGTACTTCCGAATCTCTTCGAGCAGCTCCTGTGGCACGGAGGAGGATCCATGCATCACCAGGTGGGTGGTGGGAATACGACGGTGGATCTCTTTGATGCGGTCGATCGCCAGAATGTCGCCCGTGGGCTTGCGCGAGAACTTGTAGGCCCCGTGGCTGGTCCCGATGGCAATCGCCAAGGCATCCAACTGGGTCTTGCGCACAAAATCTGCAGCCTGCTCGGGGTCCGTTAATAGTTGATCGCGGGTCATCGTGGACTCGGTGCCGTGGCCGTCTTCCTTATCGCCCTGCATGGTCTCCAGAGACCCCAGACAGCCCAACTCCCCTTCTACAGAGATACCCAGGGCATGGGCCATCTTAACCACCTCTGAGGTGACCTCGACGTTGTAGTCATAGCTGGCAATCGTCTTGCCATCGGCCTCTAACGAGCCGTCCATCATGACGCTGGAGAAGCCCAGATCGATCGCCCCCTTACAGACCGCGGGGCTCTGTCCGTGGTCTTGGTGCATCACTACCGGCACCTTCGGATAGGACTCTAGGGCGGCCTGAATCAGGTGCTTTAAGAAATCTTCGCCGGCATATTTTCGGGCCCCAGCACTGGCCTGCATGATCACCGGCGCATCGACCTCGCTGGCCGCGGCCATAATCGCCTGCACCTGCTCTAGGTTGTTGACATTGAATGCGGGAATCCCATAGCGCTGCTCCGCCGCATGATCAAGTAGTTGGCGCATAGAAACCAAAGGCATACAAAGCCACTCCTTTTCGAAACGATAAGACTAAGGATTATGCGGGGAAAAACGGGCCGAAGGCTGTGCGCTCACCTGCACGATCTTCATGGTGTTCGTACCTCCTGACTGGCCAATCGGCTCGCCAATGGTCACGATGATGCGATCACCCGCCTGCACCACACCGGCATCTACCAGACGCTGCTCGGCCTGGGCCAGCAGCGTCTCGCGGTCGGTCCCCTCGAAATCAAACATCAAGGGCTCGACATCGCGGTAGAGGGCCATGCGTCGTCGGCTACCCTCCTCCGGCGTGAGGGCATAAATCGGTACCCCCGCATTCAGGCGAGACATCCAGAGTGCTGTGGCCCCCGACTGGGTCAGCGCCACCAGCGCCTTCACATCCAGATGTCGGGCGGTAAAGAGGCTGGCCATGGCAATCGACTGGTCCACGCGTGAGAAGGTGCGGTTCAGAAAGTGGCTATCGAGCGTACGGTCGGCGAACTTCTCGGCCTCCAGACAGATGCGCACCATAGCCTCCACGGTGCGCACAGGATAGGCGCCTGCCGCCGTCTCGGCACTTAACATCACCGCATCGGTGCCATCAAGCACCGCATTAGCCACATCACTCACCTCGGCCCGGGTAGGTACTGGCGAGGAGATCATCGACTCCATCATCTGGGTAGCGGTAATCGTGACCCGATTAAGCTCTCGGGCCAGGCGGATCATTTTTTTCTGTAGGGCTGGCACCGCAGCGTCACCCACCTCGACGGCCAGATCGCCCCGCGCAACCATAATGCCCTTGGAGGCCTCAACAATCTCTGCGAGATTTTCAATGGCCTCGACCCGCTCGATCTTGGCGATCGTCAGAGCCTTGGAGCCCGCCGCATCAAGAAGCGCCTGGGCCTCGTGCATATCGGCAGCCGATTTCGGGAAAGAGACCGCCAGATAATCGGCCTGCATCTGCGCGGCCACCAGGAGGTCGGCCTTGTCTTTGTCGGTAAGCGCCGGGGCCGAGAGCCCGCCACCCTGACGATTGATACCCTTGCGATCGGACAGCACGCCCCCCTCGAGCACCGTGCAGTCGATCATGCGCAGACCGACCGCCTCCACCCGCATAGAGATGAGGCCATCATTCAGAAGCAGCGTATCGCCCGCATAGACATCATGAACGAGCTCGGGATAGTCCAGGCCCACCCGGGTCTCATCGCCTTCGGTGCAGTCAATATCGAACCGAAACCGGGCGCCGGTTGGGAGCGTGACCTTACCCTGGGCAAACTTACCCACCCGGATCTTCGGCCCCTGAAGGTCGGCAAGAATGCCCACGTCGCGCCGCTGGGCGGCGGCGGCCTCACGAATGAGGGCCGCCCGACTCAGGTGGTCTTGGGCCGACCCATGGGAAAAATTCAGGCGAAAGACATCCACCCCGGCCGCGACCAGTGCCGAAATCTGCTCGGCACTACTGCTGGCCGGGCCCAGCGTGGCCACGATCTTGGTGGCACGCACGGCGGCGATCACGCGCGGGCCTCAAGCGCAGCCACTGCTGGCAGGGTCTTGCCTTCGAGAAACTCTAAAAAGGCACCCCCGCCAGTGGAGATGTAATCGATCTGGTTAGCGATGTTGTATTTGGCAATCGCCGCCAGAGTGTCGCCGCCGCCAGCGATCGAAAAGCCTGGGGAGTGGGCGATCGCCGAGGCCAGGGTGCGCGTGCCCCCTGCAAACTGATCGATCTCAAAGACACCGACCGGCCCGTTCCAGACAATCGTGCCTGCCTGGGCCACGATGCCCGCGAATCGCGCGGCGGTGCGCGGGCCGATATCAAGAATGAGATCATCGCTGGCCACCTGATCGGCCAAGACCTTGTTGGCGCGGGCCTGGGCAGAAAACTCATTGGCTACCACCACATCTTCGGGAATGGGTACCTCTGCGCCGCGGGCCTTCATGGCCAGAATAATCTCTCTGGCCTCAGGGATGAGGTCGGGCTCGGCCAACGACTTGCCAATGGGCAGGCCACAGGCAGCCATAAAGGTATTGGCAATGCCACCGCCCACAATGAGTTGGTCCACCTTGGCCGATAAAGACCTCAAAATCGTGAGCTTGGTGGACACCTTGGAGCCCGCCACAATGGCCACCAACGGCCGTTTAGGCGACTGCAGGGCCTTGCCAAGGGCATCGAGTTCGGCGGCCATGAGCGGGCCTGCGCAGGCCTCGGGCGCGAATTGCGCCATGCCATGGGTAGTGGCCTCGGCACGATGCGCCGTGCCAAAGGCATCGTTCACATAAATATCGCAGAGCGCGGCCATTTTCTTGGCCAGGGCCTCGTCGTCTTTTTTCTCGCCCTTGTTCACACGACAGTTCTCGAGCACCACCAGTTCGCCCGGCTTCACCTCAAAGCCACCCTCGACCCAGTGGGTAATCACCGGCACCTTGCGGCCCAAGAGTTCTGCCAGACGCGTGGCCACGGGCCCCAAAGAATCCTCTGCCTTCAACTCCCCTTCGGTCGGCCGCCCGAGATGGGAGGTGACCATCACGGCAGCACCTGCTGCCAAGGCCTGCTCGATGGCGGGCACCGAGGCCCGAATTCGGGTGTCATCGGTAATCGCGCCGGCGTCATCTTGGGGCACATTGAGGTCGGCCCGGATAAAGACCCGCTTGCCCTTAAGATTGAGATCTGACAACCGCTTGAACTTCATCCCGCATCGCCCCCTTGGGTACTGGTTGTTCTCAAAATTGGTTGCTCCAAAAAAACAGTCGGTGCCTTGTACTTTTTTACTTGGCCGACATCAGGGCCACCGTGGTGTCGAGCATGCGGTTCGAAAACCCCCACTCGTTGTCGTACCACGACAAGACCTTCACCAGTCGACCATCGGGCGAGACCCGCGTCTGGGTCGCATCAAAAATACTGGAGCGGGGATCGTGGTTGAAATCAATCGAGACCAGGGGCGCGGTGTTGTAGCCCAGCACCCCCTTCAACGGCCCCGAGGCAGCCGCCTTGATCAAGGCATTGACCTCATCAACCGAGGTGGCCTTTTTCGCCATAAAACTTAAGTCCACCACCGACACATTGATGGTGGGTACCCGCATCGCAAATCCGTCGAGCTTGCCATTGAGGTCGGGCAGCACCAGACCCACCGCCGCAGCCGCACCCGTCTTGGTGGGAATCATCGACATGGTGGCCGACCGCGCCCGACGTAGGTCTTCGTGATAGACATCGGTGAGCACCTGATCATTGGTATAGGCATGAATCGTGGTCATGAGCCCCGACTCAATGCCTATGGCCTCATGGAGAACCTTGGCCACCGGGGCCAGGCAGTTGGTCGTACACGAGGCATTCGAAATCACGGTATCGCTCGCCTTTAAGACCCCCTGATTCACACCATAGACCACCGTGGCGTCCACGTCTTTACCGCCAGGCGCCGAGATGATCACCTTCTTGGCGCCACCGGCCAGATGGGCAGCGGCCTTTTCTTTGCTCGTAAAAAAACCGGTGCACTCAAGCACGACATCGACGCCCAAGTCTTTCCAGGGAAGCTCAGCCGGGTTGCGATTGGCGAGCACCCGAATGCGGTCGCCATTGACCACCATATAGTCGCCGTCGACAGACACAGTGCCCGGAAACTTGCCATGGGCCGTGTCGTACTGGGTCAGGTGGGCATTGGTTTCTGGCTTACCGAGGTCGTTAATGGCCACAATCTGAATATCGTGCTTCTTCCCGCCTTCGTAATGGGCCCGCAGCACATTGCGGCCAATACGGCCATAGCCATTGATCGCCACTTTAATCGTCATACAAGGTTCTCCTCAATAATGTGAAATCGCAGGCCTAGCGGCCAAGCACCGCACGCGCCGTCTGGGCCAGGGCCTCGGCCGTGATGCCAAAAAATTTAAACAAGTCACCCGCCGGTGCCGACTCGCCAAACCGGTCCAGGCCAATGACGGCCGCGGGCTGGTACTTCCACCAGAAATCGGTCACGCCAGCTTCAATAGCCACACGCGGCACGCCCTCGGGCAAGACCGAAGACTTATAGGCCACGGTCTGCTGATCAAACACGGTGGTCGAAGGCAGTGACACCACACGCACGCGCCGCTTCTCGGCACGCAGCATGGCGGCGGCCTGCATGGCCAACGAGACTTCCGAGCCTGTCGCCATGAGTACGATCTGCGGATTGGTATCGGTCGACAAGACATAGGCGCCCTTGGCCACCTCTTTGGCCATGGCGGGGTCTTTCACCTGCGGGGCCAGCCCCTGCCGCGAGAGCAGAAGCGCGGTGGGGCCATCTCTGCGCTCCAGGGCTGCCTGCCAGGCCACCGCGGTCTCGACCGCATCGGCCGGACGCCAGACATGCAAAAAGGGAATGAGCCGCAGCGAGGCGGGATGCTCTACTGGCTGGTGGGTGGGGCCGTCTTCCCCCAGACCAATCGAGTCGTGGGTAAAGACATGAATCACGCGCTGATGCATGAGCGCCGCCATGCGAATGGCATTGCGGCTGTAATCGGCAAAGGTGAGAAAGGTGCCGCAGTAGGGAATAAATCCCCCGTGCAGGGCCAGACCATTACAGATGGCGGCCATACCAAACTCACGCACCCCATAGTTAATGTGCTGACCCGGGGTAAGCGTGCCCTGGGCATCCACCTTCAGGGTGGCCACGCCCTTCCAGTTGGTGAGATTACTGCCTGTGAGATCGGCAGACCCGCCCAGAAGCCCGGGCAGCCGGGGGCCGATGTCGTCTAGGGCCATCTGTGAGGCCTTGCGGCTCGCGACATTCGGCGCGTCTTTACAGAGCTGCGCAATGTAGGCCTGGGTCTTGGCGGCAAAGTCTTTGGGCAGATCGCCAGCCATACGGCGCGAGAACTCTTGGGCTTTTTCAGGAAAGGTTGCTGCATAGGCCTGCATCAGACGGTTCCAGGCCTGCTCGTGGTTTGCACCGGAAATCTTGGCATCCCAGGCCGCGTAGATGTCTTGGGGAATCTCAAAGGGCGCATGCGGCCAGCCAATTGCCTTGCGCGTCAATGCAATCTCTTCGTCGCCTAAGGCCTCACCGTGGGCCTTGGCCGTACCCGCCCGGTTGGGCGACCCCTTACCGATGGTGGTCTTACAAATAATGAGCGTGGGGGCCAACCGCCCCTGGTGCCCTTCATTGCCCGCGCGGGCCCACAGACGGGCCTGGGTAATTGCCCGCGAGACCGCCTGGATGTCGTGGCCATCAATCGGCCCAATGACATTCCAGCCATAGGCGGCAAAGCGCTTGGCGGTGTCGTCACGAAACCAGCCATCGACCTTGCCATCAATCGAAATGCTGTTGTCGTCGTAGAGAGCAATGAGCTTCGACAACCCCCAGACCCCCGCCAAGGCGCAGGCCTCGTGGCTAATACCTTCCATCAGGCAGCCATCGCCCAGAAAGACATAGGTGTTGTGGTCTACCAGAGGAAAGCCCGGCTGGTTAAATTCTGCGGCCAAGAGTCGCTCGGCCAAGGCCAGGCCCACGGCATTAGTCAGACCCTGGCCCAAGGGCCCGGTGGTGGTCTCGATGCCCGGGGTCATACCGACCTCCGGGTGGCCCGGCGTTTTGGAATGAAGCTGGCGGAAGTTCTTGATCTCTTCGATCGGCAGGTCGTAGCCCGTGAGGTGCAACAGGGCATAGATCAGCATCGATCCATGGCCGTTACTCACCACAAACCGGTCACGATCGGGCCAGGCCGGGTTCTGAGGGTTGTGCTTCAGGTGACCGTGCCAGAGGGCGACGGCCATATCAGCCATGCCCATAGGCATGCCCGGATGGCCTGAATTGGCCTTCTGCACGGCGTCCATCGCGAGGGCGCGAATGGCATGGGCCATCTGAGTCGGGGGGGTAGGTGTGGCGGATGCGTAAACCAATGGTGTCTCCCTAAGGGCGCTGGACCATCGCGGTGCCAGCATCGTTCTTTGAGGAATTTCCTGGGGGTGAACCCGAAAAAAACGTCTGAAATCTTCTGGATTTCCCCAATTCTAACCGTGTCTATTCCCCAGCCTCGAAAAGAGATTCTTATCGGTTTTGTTTGCAAAGGCTGACCGATTACCCTGTCAGTATGCGTGCCCGACTCTATCTGCCCGACTGCCCGCCCGGAACCGTGGCGCTCTCCGATGACCAGGGGCACTATCTCTGCCGGGTATTGCGCCTGGCGCCGGGCGATGCTCTGGTGGTCTTCGATGGCAAAGGGCAGGAGGCCCCCGCAACCGTATCGCAGACCTCCGCACGCGTCACACTCTCGATCGGCGCCTTCACCCCCATCGACCGCGAATCACCTCAGCGCATCCTCGTGTTGCAGGCCCTGTGCACCGGAGACAAAATGGACTGGGTCGTGCAGAAGTCCACCGAACTCGGCGCGGCCGAGGTCTGGCCTGTACAGACCCAGCGCAGTCTTGTGCGTCTCGATGGCCCACGTGGGCAGAAACGTCGCGACCACTGGCAGAAGGTGGCAGAGGCCGCAGCCGCGCAGTGCGGACGCAATCGGGTGCCGACGATCGCGCCGCTGCAGTCGTTTGCGCAGGCGTTGTCGCGTGCTGGGGAATGCCTCAAAGATACGACCGTTCCCAGCGCCGCCTGGCTGCTCGACCCATTTGCAGCGCAGTCCCTATCAAGCGCGCCGCTCGCAACGCGACTTCTCGTGGCCATCGGGCCTGAAGCGGGCTTTACCGACGAGGAAGAATCGCAGGCTCGCCGCACCGGGTTTACGGGCGTGCGATCAGGCCCCCGCATACTACGCACGGAGACCGCCGCCGCCGCGGTGCTTGCCGCGGTCGCCACCCGCATCGGCGAGTTCTAAGCGCGCGCTAGATCGGTGCAAACCCCGGGCGGTTGGCGCCCACAATGGTTAGCGCCGTCATGTTCACCAGACGACGCACCGTGGCCGAGGCGGTCAAGATCGTGACCGGCGCCGAGCAGCCCAATAAGATGGGGCCGATGGCAATGTTGTTGCCCGCCGCGGTCTTTAAAAGGTTGTAGGCAATATTGGCCGACTCCAAAGAGGGCAACACCAAGAGATTGGCCTCGCCCTGCAGGGTGGAATTGGGCATGATCGCCTTGCGCAAGGCAGGGTCGAGGGCCACATCGCCGTGCATCTCGCCATCGATGTTCAGCCCCGGAGCTGCTTCACGAATCAAGGCCAGTGCATCGCGCATCTTGACCGCAGACGGTGCATTGGACCCCCCAAAGTTGGAATGCGAGACCAATGCCACGCGCGGCTCAATACCCAGCCCGCGCATGGCCTCAGCCGCCGCCAAGGTAATCTCACGGATCTGCTCTGCGGTGGGGTCTTCGTTCACATGGGTATCAACAATACCTACCGTGCGATTGGGCAGCATGAGGATATTCATGGCCGCATAGACCGAGGCATTCGGCGCGGGTCCGAGCACCTGATTGACATAATGCAGATGCAGGCCATGGGTACCAAACGTGCCGCAAATCATGGCATCGGCGTCGCCCTTATGAATCATCATCGCGCCAATCAGGCTATGACGGCGGCGCATCTCGACCTGGGCATACTGCGGCGTTACGCCCTTGCGTTGGGTCAGGCGATAGTAGGTCTCCCAGTAGTCGCGATAGCGCTCATCAAACTCCGGGTTCACCACCTCAAAATCCACCCCTGCCTTAATACGCAGGCCAAACTTAGCAATACGCGATTCAATAACCTGCGGACGACCCACGAGAATGGGCTGGGCCAGGTTCTCGTCGACTACCACCTGCACCGCCCGCAGTACGCGCTCCTCTTCGCCCTCGGCATAGATCAGTCGGCGTTTCTCCGCAGACTTCGCTTGCAGCAGCAGGGGCTTCATGAAGTTACCCGACAGGTAGACAAACTCTTGGAGCTTGTCGACATAGGCAGAAAAATCCGTCATCGGACGCGAGGCCACGCCATCGTCCATGGCCGCCTTGGCCACCGCCGGCGCGATCTTCACAATCAGACGGGGATCAAAGGGTTTCGGAATCAGGTATTCCGGGCCAAAACTCAGGCCCTCTATGCCATAGGCGGCCGTCACCACCTCAGACTGCTCTGCGCGGGCAAGTTCCGCCACCGCATGCACGGCGGCGAGCTCCATCGCCCGCGTGATCGTGGTCGCCCCCACATCGAGTGCGCCGCGAAAGATAAAAGGGAAGCAGAGCACATTGTTGACCTGGTTGGGATAGTCGGTGCGGCCGGTGGCGATGATCGCGTCGTTGCGCACCGCCTTCACATCTTCCGGAAGAATCTCTGGGTTGGGGTTGGCCAGGGCGAAGATCAGCGGATGAGGCGCCATTTTTGCCACCATCTCGGGCTTGAGTACGCCCCCTGCTGACAAGCCCAAAAACACATCGGCACCCTCAATGACATCGGCAAGCTTTCGCGCCGAGGTGGGCTGGGCAAACCGGGACTTCTCCGGGTCCATGAGTTCGGTACGGCCCTCGTAGACCACCCCGGCGAGATCGGTCACCCAGATATTTTCGCGGGGCAGGCCCAGGTCGAGCAGCAGGTCGAGACAGGCCAGCGCCGCCGCCCCCGCACCCGAGACGACCATCTTGATCTTCTTAATGTCTTTACCCACCACCTTCAGGCCATTGACCATGGCCGCGCCCACCACAATGGCGGTGCCATGCTGATCGTCATGAAAGACGGGGATCTTCATCCGCTCACGCAGCCGGCGTTCTACGTAGAAGCAATCAGGCGCCTTGATGTCTTCGAGGTTCACCCCGCCAAAGGTGGGCTCAAGCGCGGCAATCACATCCACCAGCTTATCGACATCTTTCTCGTTGACCTCGATATCAAATACATTGATACCTGCGAATTTCTTAAAGAGAACGGCCTTACCTTCCATCACCGGCTTGGCGGCCAAGGGGCCAATATCGCCCAGACCCAAGACCGCGGTGCCATTGGTAATTACGGCCACCAGGTTGCCCCGGGCGGTATAGCGAAAAGCATTGAGTGGGTCTTTCACAATTTCTTCGCAGGCGGCGGCCACCCCGGGCGAGTAGGCCAGGGCCAAGTCACGCTGGTTGGTCAGCTGCTTGGTGGGGGTGACAGCGATCTTTCCGGGAACACCCGCCTCGTGATAGTCGAGGGCCTGCTTGCGAAAATTGGGATCCATAAGGGCTCTACCAGTTGGAGAAAAAAGAATTATGGGCCTTTACGGTGCGGCCTGCCCCTGGCGACTTCCAGGGGCAAGAAACCCGCCTGCAAGGAGCTCTACCGCATGCATCGCGGACCGACCGGCGAGGTCTTCAATCTGGTGACGACAAGAAAAGCCATCGGCCACCACCTGCGTATCGGCGCCGGCCTTCTGTATCGCCGGAATAAGCGCCGCCTCTGCCATCTGCCGCGAAACCGCCTGGTGGCGCTGGTCGTAGCCAAACCGTCCCGCCATGCCGCAGCAGCTCGTGGCAATGCTCTCCACCGAAAAGCCCGCTGCCTGTAGCAGCTGCTCCGTGGCCGAAAACGCCCCCAGGGCCTTCTGGTGGCAATGACCATGCAGAAGCACCGTCTGCCCCTGGGCCCGCAGCCCCTGGCCGTCGGGCCTCTGGGCAGCCACCACCCGACCATGGGCCACTTCCTGCGCGAGCCATTCGTCAATGAGAAACACCTGGCGAGCAAGCTGCTCTGCCTGCGGCCCCAGACCCAAAGAGAGCCACTCGTCGCGCAACCCCAGAATGCAGGACGGCTCTACTCCCACCACCGGCACGCCCCGCGCAATAGCGGGCGCCAAGGCGGCCAGGGCAGTGGTGGCCCGCGCGCGGGCCTGATCGATCATTCCCACCGATAGCGCGGCACGCCCACAGCAGAGCGGCTCATGCGCGGCTGCGCCTGACAAGGCAACGCGATAGCCGAGCGACACCAAGAGATCGTAGGCGGCACGCAGCGGCCCCGGCGCGAAGCCCTCATGAAAGGTGTCTGCCCAGAGCACCAGATCACAGTCGGCAAGACTGACGCGGCTTTCAGTAAGAGTGCGGGTCGGCGCGGGGCCAGGACCGTGCCCTTGACCATGGGTATGGGTATGGATGTGGGTATGCGTACCGGTATGGGGTATGGCCCGCGAAGACTGCCAGCGGGGCAGTGGCCGAGACGCCGCAATGCCCGTAAGGCGTTGCATCAGACGGGCCAGAAGAGGGCTCCGGTTGCGCAGATTCAGCAGCCTCGCAAGGCCCGGAATGCGGCGGGTCCAGACCACCCAGTCGGGCAAGGCGGCCACCAATCGATCTTGTAGAGAGAACCCATGGCGCTGCCCACGCTGATACTGGGCCTCGATCTTCATACGGGCCATGTCCACGCCCGTGGGGCACTCACGCTTACAGCCCTTGCAGCCAACGCAGAGCGCGAGTGCCTCAGCTACCGCATCGCCCGCAATGTCTTCGCCGCGCAGCTGGCCGCTGATGGCCATGCGCAAGGTATTGGCCCGCCCCCGCACCGTATGCTGCTCATCACGCGTGACCCGATAGCTTGGACACATCGTGCCTGCATCAAACTTGCGGCAGTGGCCATTGTTGTTGCACATCTCCACGGCCTTGGCCAGGCCCAGCGTTTTGTCGTGGCCGCTTCCAGGCGGCCCCACATAGATACCCAGACCCCCTTTCGGGCCAGGGCGGGCGGGGTCGTTCTCCACATTCCAGGCCGACCAGTCCAACCCGGTCTGAAGCGGCGCAGCCCCGTAGCCCGGGCCATACCGAAAGAGCCGCGCGTCGTCCATTTTGGTCGCCCGCACGATCTTTCCGGGATTCATGCGGTTGCCCGGGTCGAAGGCGTCCTTCACCCGCTCAAAGGCCCGCGTGATCTTCTGCCCAAACTGCCATGAGACCCATTCGCTGCGCACCAGGCCATCGCCGTGTTCTCCCGAGAAGGCGCCTTTGTATTGACGCACCAGGGCCCCAGCCTCTTCGGCAATGGCCCGCATCTTTTGGGCCCCATCGCGGCGCATATCTAGAATAGGCCGCACATGCAAGGTGCCTACCGACGCGTGGGCATACCAGGTGCCCTGGGTGCCGTGCCGCGCAAAGACCTCTGTGAGTGCCGCGGTGTACTCCGCAAGGTGCTCCAGCGGCACCGCGCAGTCTTCAATAAATGAAACCGGCTTCCCATCGCCGCGCAGCGACATCATGATGTTTAAGCCCGCCTTACGCACCTCCCACAAGGCCGCCTGGGCCTTGGGCTCAGTCATCTCCACCACGCTGCCGGGCAGGCCTTCATCGGACACCAGGGTCACCAGATCACGCAACTGCCGATGCAGCCGCTCTGGGTCATCACCGGCGAACTCCACGAGTAGCAGGGCATCGGGTGTCTGGCCGTCCACCGCGACGAGCGCCTTCTCGATCACCGATGCAAACGCGGGATTGGCCGCACAGAGCTGAATCATCGTGCGGTCCACAAGTTCCACGGCCACGGGGCCCAGGCCCACAATCTTTTGGGTGAGCGCCATGGCGGTATAAAACTTCGGGAAGTTGACCACACCTAAGACCTTGGCCTTCGGCAATGGGGCAAGCATCAGTTCAATGGCCTCAAAGCTCGCCAGGGTGCCTTCCGAACCCACCAACAGATGGGCCAGATTGGGCAGGCCATCCGGGGTATAGGGGCGCTCGCTCTGCGGGTAGAAGATGTCGAGGTTGTAGCCCCCAACCCTGCGCAACACCTTGGGCCATACCGCCGCGATCTCTTCGCGCACGCCGCGGGCAGTAAGAAAGAGTTCAGAGACCAGCTGAGACATCCGGCGGCCTGCAACCACCATGTCGCCCCCGTCTCCAAAACGCCCAAACCGGGCTGCCGTGCCATCGGCCAGCACCGCGTCAATCGCTGCCACGTTGTGCACCATGTTGCCGTAGAAGAGCGACCGTGACCCGCACGAATTATTGCCCGTCATGCCCCCAATCGTGCACTGGGCCGCCGTCGAGACATCCACCGGAAACCAGAGGCCCTGCGGCTTTAAGAATGCATTCAAGTGGTCGAGCACCATGCCGGGCTCGACTTTCACACGGCGGGCCTGGGCGTCGAACGAGAGTACCGACCGGAGGTACTTGCTGGTGTCGATCACCAGGGCTTCGCCCACAGTCTGGCCACACTGCGAGGTGCCAGCCCCTCGGGGCAAGACCGGTATCCCAGCGTCCCGCGCGACATCCAAGGCAATCCGAAAGTCCAGAGCGGTCTTTGGGACGGCCACCGCCAGGGGCATCACCTGATAAATCGATGCATCGGTGGCATAGCGACCACGGCTCGCCAGATCGGCATAGACTTCGCCCTGCATCTCGCGGGCCAGGCGCTGCGCAAGACCCTCAATCTCTGTGCGTGGACGCGACGCTGCGGAAAAAAAAGCCCGGCGCGCCGGCTTTAGGGGTTGAACGGACCGGGTCATGAGCCGTATTGTCCACAGATTCGACCCATAAGAACGACAGCAAACCTCAGGAGACCCCTATGCAACGCGACCCGGCCGATGCCATTCATGCCCAGAGCCGTTTGAACCGAATTGGCCAAGGCCGCCACTTCTTGCAGATTCCAGGGCCCACCCCGGTGCCTGACCGGGTGCTACGGGCCATTGACTTTCCCACCATTGACCATCGGGGCCCTGAGTTTCAGCAGCTTGCCCTACGGGTCTTAAAGGGCATCGGCCCCATCTTTGGCACCGCTGAGCCGGTTGTAATTTATTCGGGCTCGGGTACTGGTGCCTGGGAGGCGGCCATGGTCAACACCCTCAGTCCCGGTGATGCGGTGCTCATGCACGAGACCGGCCAGTTCGCGGGCCTCTGGACAAAGCTTGCCGAGAAACTGCAGCTCAAGCCCGAATGCATCCCCTCTGACTGGCGCTCCCCCGTGGACCCCGACCAGATCGAGAGCCGGCTGCGGTCCGACACGCAGGGCACGATCAAGGCAGTCTGCGTGGTGCACAACGAAACCTCTACGGGGGTCAGCTCAGACATTGCTGCCATTCGAAAGGCCATTGATGCCGCGGGGCATCCCGCCTTGCTCATGGTCGACTGCGTCTCCTCCATTGGGGCGATGGACTACCGCCACGACGCGTGGGGGGTCGATGTCACGGTGGCTGGCTCCCAGAAGGGCCTCATGCTTCCGCCGGGCCTGGGCTTTAACGCCGTCAGCGCCAAGGCCCGAGACGCAGCAAAGCGATCGAAGATGCCGCGCGCCTTCTGGGCCTGGGAAGAAATAATGGCCTCCAACGCCCAAGGATTCTGGCCCACCACCCCCAACACCAATCTGCTCTATGGCCTGGCTGAATCCATCGACATGCTTATGGAAGAAGGCCTCTCGCAGGTCTTTGCCCGTCACCATCGGCTGGCCCGCGCCACCCGGGCGGCAGCCACGGCCTGGGGTCTCGAGACGGTCTGCCGGCATCCGGCTGCCGCGAGCCCTGTGGTCACAGCCCTCTATATGCCCAACAAAGCCGACGGCACCCCCCACGACGGCGACCTTCTGCGCCGTGAGGCCCTGCAGCGCTACAACATCTCCCTCGGAACAGGCCTGGGACGGCTCGCGGGCAAGGCCTTTCGGATTGGGCACCTGGGGGATACCAACGCACTCACCATCATCGGTGCCCTGGCTGCGGTAGAAATGACATTCGCGGGCCTGGGTATGCCGCACCAGGGTGGGGGCGTACAGGCCGCCATGCGGGAACTGACCTAATGCGCCGGACGGTTGAGGCTGTCTTTACTGGGTGTCGGGCGGTACCACCAGGGCAGGCCCCTCAGACCTAGGCTCGGCAGCGGCGATCGGCTCGGCCATCGCCAAGACCCGCCCTTGCGAAATCGCCAAGAGTCGTTCCCGCTCCCGAAACACCTTTTCGGGGTACGCACTCACGCCATCGGCACCAACGCCCACATAGGCAAGGAGCGCTGCCTCTAGGGTGCGGAAACGATCGAGGTACTCGCGGATAATGGCAGTACCCACCTGAATATTGGCCGAGGGCGCAAGGGCCATATCGAGGCCGCCGAGCGCAAGAAACTTGTCGCTATGCACGTGGGGCATCACCTGCATGAGGCCCTTAGCCCCCACGGAGCTCTCCGCAACCGGGTTAAAACGGGACTCCACAGCAATGACGGCAAGTACCAAATAAGGATCCACCCGAAACTGGCTGCCCGACTCAAAGGCGTGCTGCACGATCTGCTCAATGGGGGCAAGCGCCACACGGTATCTCCGAGCGATCCAGCGAGCCGTTCGGGCCTGCTCGGGTGAAAGTGCCGAGGCCGAGGCGTTGGAAAAGAGCCCGTTGGCCGCTGGCTTCTCGGATGCCGAGGTCACAATCGTCCACCAGCCTTCAAGCCGGGTGCGACCCGCCTCGGTAAGTACGGTGGAAAGCGCGAGGAGCAACAACACCAGAGCACCGACGAAGGTACGGTGCACGCGCTGTGGGGTAGGAAGGGAGGGAGCTGTCATAAAGGCCACATCATGAAGGGAGGTACTGTCTGACCTTCCTAGGGATATCCCGGTTCCCTAAAGGAATTTTTAGAAGGTTTTCACAGTCAGATCATGAATCGGTGCTATTGTGCCGCCCTTTCCCCTTCGGCCAGAGAGGAGCCAACCATGACCCTGGAGAAAAACGAAAACTATTTTGAGCTCACCGACGAGAGCGATCGGGCCTCAGCCATTGAAACCCAGTTTAACGAGGACGCTCTGGAAGAGGCGCGTCGGCGGACTGCGCCCGAGACCAGCCCAGACTTCGACGGCGTGCACTGCATTGACTGTGGCGAGGGCATTATGGCCGCCCGCTTAAAGCTCGGCAAAATCCGCTGCATCGACTGCCAGACGCTCAAAGAAAAACAGAGCCGCTTCTTCGCCCAGTAAAGCCTGGGCAGGAGTCAGCAGGCCAGCCCAACGGCC
>JBDLQX010000092.1:0-9378 GCA_039800345.1 Pseudomonadota bacterium
CATGTCTGGTTCTTTCGCCGATACCAGAGCGATCTCACCACAGAGCAGAAGCGCCTCTACGACAGTGCGGAGAAGATGGCCCGTGACGCCCGCAGAGGTCTCTGGGCAGATGCCATACCCCTGCCCCCATGGGAATTTCGTCAGCGCAGCAGAGAGGCGCGCCAGAGAGAGAACTGAGAGACGACTACGCCACCACTAAGGCCGTACGCCCACCTGACGTAGCCGCTCATAGCAGGCCACCCCGCAGGCCACCGAAACATTCAGACTCGAGACACTGCCCACCATAGGCAGGCGCACGAGGCCATCACAGTGGCTGCGCACGAGGCGGCGCAGGCCCTTGCCTTCAGCACCCAAGACCATCACCAGCGGGCCTGTCAGGTCCAGCGCGTAGAGCGTCTGCGGGGCCTCGTCGTCCAGGCCCCAGACAAAGTAACCACGGTCTTGGGCCTGTTCAATCGCACGGTTCAGGTTTGTGACTTGCAGATAGGGCACCTGCTCGGCAGCGCCGGAGGCAACCCGTGCAGCCACTGCCGACAGCGGGGCGGAGTGGTCTTTGGGCGCCACCACAGCCACCACCCCTGCCGCATCGGCGGTACGCAGAATGGCCCCGAGGTTATGGGGATCGGTTACCCCATCGAGAAATAGAAAAAAAGGCGGAGCAGACCCAGATGCCAGGCTTTGCTCTAGCAGCGTCTCGAGGTCATCGGGCAGGGCGCGCGGTTGGGCAAGGGCAAGTACCCCCTGATGACGCTCGCCCCCGGCCTTCTCGTCAAGACGGCTCGTGGGCTGGGGCCGCACCATTACCCCCGCCTGAGAGAGCTCGACCAGCAGTGCCTTGAGTCGTCCGTCGCGGCGGGCTTGATCGACCCAGACCTCAGTGATGGTCTCGGGAGCGGCACGCAGACGGGCGCGCACGGCATGAAACCCCAATAAGCACTGAAGACCTTGGGTTGCCATATCGTTGTCTTTGGTGCCCGTCTTAGGCGAGAGAACTGAGAAGGGGTAGCGCCAAGTGGGTCCTAGCCGCGGCGGCGTGCCTTGGAAGAGGACGCGCGGGACTTGGCCGCAGACTTTGTGGCGGCCTTGCGTGCTGCGCCAGATCCTCCCGCCTCCGCGCGAGAGCGTCCCGACTTACCCTTACCAGCAGAGGCAGACTTTTTCTTTGCGGACTGTGCACTCGCCGATGCTGGTGTCAAAGAGGCCTTTGCGCCCCGAGCGCGCCCAAGGCGCGATGCCTCAGACGCGGTATCGGAGGCCGTCGGTAGGCGCCAATCGAGGTCTGGCTCAGCAGCCGCAAGGACCTCCTCTTCGGCCTGACCGCCCTTCGGGCGACGGGTCGTGCGCACCATGCTGGGCACCAGACGAAATTCAATGCGACGCGCATCCAGATCAACCCGAGAAACCAAGATCGAGACGGGATCGTAAAGTCGGAACCGTCGACCCGTGCGCTCACCGCGTAATTCGTGGGCGATCTCGTTGTGCTGAAAGTACTCGGCACCGAGTTCAGAGACGTGAATGAGCCCCTCAACATAGAGCGACTCCAGGGTGACAAAAAGCCCAAAGCTCGTGACACCCGTTACGACGCCACGAAACTCTTCGCCCACATGGCCCTTCATGAACTGACACTTCAGCCAGGCCTCGACATCACGGGAGGCATCGTCGGCTCGGCGTTCAGCCGCCGAGCAGTGGTCCCCAACACGGCGCCAGCGATCAAGTACATCAGCGTGCGTATCGAGGCCCTCAGCACCAAAGGCGGGCAGATAGGTCTTTCTTGCCAGCACAGCCTTGATGACACGATGGACCAGCAGGTCGGGATAGCGGCGAATGGGGGAGGTAAAGTGGGCATAGGCCTCATAGGCAAGCCCAAAGTGGCCGACATTGTCGGGGCTGTAGATCGCCTGCTGCATCGACCGCAGCAGCAGGGTCTGCAAGAGCCGCGCGTCCGGGCGGGCTTTAATCTCCTTAGCCAGGCGAGCGTAGTCGGCCGGCTGCGGGTCGTCTTGGCCCTCAAGCCGAAGCCCCTGCATGCGCAGAAATTCGCGCAGCGACTTCAGCCGCTCGGGCGTCGGTCCTTCATGGACCCGAAACAATCCGGGATGGCTGCTGCGATGAAGAAAGTCTGCGGCGCTTGTGTTGGCTGCCAGCATGCACTCTTCAATGAGCCGATGGGCATCGTTGCGCACCCGCGGAAGAATCTGAGCAATGCGGCCATCGGGGCCCACCTGCATATAGGTCTCGACCGTCTCGAGGTCAATGGCTCCGCGCCGTACACGCTGCGTGAGCAATGTCTGATAGACCGTATAGAGATGCATCAATGTCGCATGACGGGGCCCCAGATGCCGGGCCTCGGGGCCTTGCGTATCGGCAATCGCCGACCAGGCCCGGTCGTAGGTAAGGCGCTCAGACGAGAGAATAATGCCCTCGTAGAACTGGTAGGCATCCACCGTGCCCTCTGCGGAAACCACCATATCGCAGACCAGGGCCAATCGCTCCACACCGGGATTGAGCGAGCACAACCCGTTAGAGAGTTTCTCGGGGAGCATGGGCAAGACCCGCCGCGGAAAATAGACAGAGGTTGCCCGTTCAAAGGCATCCCGGTCTAGGGCATCGCCACTCTTCACATAGTGACTGACATCGGCGATGGCCACCAAGAGCCGAAATCCTGCGGGCTTCTTACGCAAGAAAATGGGCTCGGCATAGACCGCATCATCGAAGTCACGGGCATCCTCGCCATCAATGGTCATAAAAGGCAGATCGCGCAGATCAATACGCCCCTTCACATCCGCCAGACGGACGGTATCGGGGAGCCGATCAGCCAGTGCTTGGGCCTTCTCAGAAAAGGTGTGGGGCACATCAAACTTACGCACCGCAATCTCGACTTCCATACCCGGATCGTCGATGCCCCCCAGAATCTCAACCACGCGACCAATGGGCGGGGTATAGCGGGTGGGCGGGTCGATCACCTCGACCACGACTACCTGGCCTGGCTCGGCGCCTGCGGTGTCTCCCCCGCCGACAATAATGTCGTGCTTGATTCGTTGGTCTTCAGGTACCACAAGGGTAATGCCGCGTTCTTGTACCAATCGTCCCACCAGGCGACCGACTGCGTGTTCTAGTACCTCAACAATGACCGCCTCTGGTCGGCCGCGGCGATCGGTACCGACCACCTTGGCAGTCACACGATCGCCATGCATGGCCTTAAGCATTTCACGGGGAGAAATGAAGACATCCTCACCGCCTGCATCGGGACGAAGAAAACCGAAGCCATCTCGGTGCCCGATGAGGCGGCCGGAAAAGACCAGGGCACTCTCGTCAGCAGCAGAGGCGTTCTCAGAGGTCCGCAGGTTTTTCTTTTTTGACAATTTTTAGAATCTCGCTAAAGTGACGAGTCTACGCGAGATCTATTAATGGTCTTGCACGTAGGCCCAGATGGCGGAATTGGTAGACGCACTAGGTTCAGGTCCTAGCGGTGGCAACACTGTGGAGGTTCGAGTCCTCTTCTGGGCACCAACAGCTAGCCGCCGAAGGGATGTTCCAACAAAATGGTTTCATCCCGCTCCGGTCCGGTAGAGACCATCGCAATCGGCGCTCCCGTCACTTCAGACAATCGCTTCAAATAGGCCTGTGCCTCCTGCGGTAGGGCGTCCCAGCGTTTCACGCCTGCCGTGGTTCCGGCCCAGCCCTTCCAAGATTCATAGATCGGCGTACAACCCGCCACTGCATCAGCGCCAAACGGCAACACATCGATCCTTCCCGAGGGGCTGTCATACCCCACACAGAGTTGGATCTCATCGAGCCCATCTAAAACGTCGAGCTTCGTAATGCAGAGTCCCGAGACGCCATTGATCTGAATCGACCGCCGCAGGGCTGCGGCATCAAACCAACCACACCGTCGGGGTCGTCCGGTGACAGAACCAAACTCATTGCCCCGCTTGGCCAGATGGGCGCCGATCTCGTTGGTCTGCTCTGTCGGAAAGGGACCCGAGCCCACGCGCGTGGCGTAAGCCTTAGTAAGGCCCAGCACATAGTCGATCTTACCTGGCCCAACCCCTGCGCCGGGTCCAACCGCCCCAGCAACACAGTTGCTGCTGGTCACATACGGATAGGTTCCATGATCGATGTCCAAAAGCGACCCCTGCGCGCCTTCGAATAAGAGCTTATGGCCCGCCCGCATCTCGCGATCTAGCAGGTCAGGGACATCGGCTGCCATGGCAAGTAGGCGGGGCGCAAGGCCCATAAGGAGATCGAAGGTCTCAGCGGCAGAAACGGCCGGCGCCTGTAGAAATCCGGTCAGCACATGATTGTGAAGCCGCATGAGGTCTTCAATACGCCCACGCAACTGATCTGGCGACCTCAGGTCGATCAGGCGAATGGCGCGCCGAGCGACCTTATCCTCATAGGCCGGGCCGATACCGCGGCCGGTGGTTCCGATCTTTCCGTCTCCCTTGGCCGCCTCGCGGGCCTGGTCAAGGGCCACATGCACCGGCAATATGAGGGGACAGGCCCAGCTGATCTTCAGGCGCGGTTCTACCGAGAGGCCACTGGCCTGCAACTCATCGATCTCGGAGAGCAAGGCCTGCGGCGAGAGCACGACGCCATTGCCCACATAGCAGGTGACATGGGGATGCAGAATGCCCGAAGGGATAAGCCGCAATACCGTCTTCTTACCGTTGACGACAAGCGTATGACCCGCGTTGTGTCCCCCCTGAAACCGCACGACCCCCTGCACCTCCTCGGTGAGCCAGTCGACAATCTTGCCCTTACCCTCATCCCCCCATTGGGTACCAACGATCACAAGGTTGCGCCGCAGATGCGCCCCACGGGCCATTGATGTCGTGTTCATGATCCTGCCTTTTTTATGGGAAACATTCTTGGTGGTGAGCGACCCGCGCGGGTGAATCGTCTATGACCCGCGGGCCCTATCTGTCTGCGGCTGGCCCGCTGGCAGCGTGACCTGCCAGACACTGCCCTGGCGTACCAGCCGAGGGCCCGCATACGCCGCCCATTGGGCCGAGGGGTAAAACGCCACCGGCTGGCCAGCGCGGCGCAGCGCATCCACCTTCTGCCGACAGGCTTCGTCCTCACGAAACGACCAGTCGGCAGCAATACAGGGGTTCCCGCCCGTCTCTTCTGCGCCGCGCGGGCCGGCTACAGAGGCCAGCGCGCGCAGTTCGAGGCTAAAGCCTGTCGCCGCCCGGGCCCGCCCAAAGACGGCACCGACGCCGTCATACCGACCACCACGCACCAACGCATCGGGCAGGCCTCTGCAATAGGCAGAAAACATAATGCCGTTGTGATACTGCCAGCCCTGCAGGTCTGCAAGGTCTACCGTAAGCCGGCACTTGGGATGCTGGGCGAAGAGCGCCGATTCGGCAACGGCCTCGAGCCGGTCTAAGGCCTGGTGAATTGCATGGGCATTCGGCATGGCCCCGAGGCGCGCACGCGCCAGGGCAATCACACCGGCGGGGCCCTTTGCGGGACCATAGAGGCCCACTAAGGCAGACAGCGCAATGCGGGTCTCGGGTTTAATGCCCGCCACGGTCGCGAAATATCCAGACTCCTTGGCCTGGAGGGCCGCAAGTACCTGGGACTCCACCGCAGCAAGGCCTGGGTCCGTGTCTTTCAACGCAAGAAAAATACCCCGATCGGTGAGATCGAGATGCACCTCCTCGACACCGGCGGCGGTGAGACTCGCGAGGACGAGCTCCTGAATCTCGAGGTCTGCCTCAAGTCCCTCATGGCCATAGAGTTCGCAGCCCACCTGAATCGGTTCGCGGCTGGCCAGCAGCCCGGTGGGCTGGGCATGAAGCACCGAGGCGGCGTAGCAGAGACGCGCAACACCGGCTGTATTCAGCAGATGGGCATCAATGCGGGCAGCCTGTGGCGTTAGGTCGGGCCGTATGGCGAGCAGACGGCCACAGAGTGGATCGAGAAGCTTAAAGCTTCGCGCATCAAGATCCCGAGCGCCGGGAAGATTCATCGCGTCGGCGTACTCGATAAGAGGCGGCTGAATCAGTCCATAGCCATAGGATGCAAAGAGATCGAGGAGTCGCCGACGTAGCCCCTCGACCCGGGCAGACTCTTCGGGAAGCATGTCGGAGACATGGTCGGGCAACAGCCACGCGGGCATCATCCTGCCTTATCCTGAAAAGACCGCATCACGGGTACCCCAACTAGCGACGGTTGGGCGCCCTGAAGTACTTGAAGAAGTCAGACTGGGGGTCAGCCACGATGAGATCGGAGCCTTTGTTAAAGCTCTCACGGTAGGCCTGAAGGCTGCGATAAAACGACGCAAACTCGGGATTCTGACCAAACGAGGCGGCATAGGCGGAGGCGGCACGGGCATCGCCATCGCCGCGAATACCCTGGGCCCTTCGATAGGCCTGGGCCAGTATGCCCTCACGCTGCCGGTCAGCATTGGCCCGAATCTTCTCCGCCTCGGCTGCGCCGGTAGAGCGGCGCTCACTGGCAATGGCCTTACGCTCAGACTCCATACGACGGAACACCGAGTCTCGGATCTCTTCTGCAAAATCAACCCGACGCAGGCGGACATCTACGATCTGCACGCCGATCTGCTTGGCATCTTCCGTGACGCGACGAAACACGCCTGCCATGACCTGCTCTCGCGCACCGGAGACTACTTCATTCACGGTGCGTGTAGCGATCTCGTTGTTCAGGCCATCACGCAGGGCGCGCGCGATTCGGTCTTCGGCACTCGCTGCCCTTCCGGCCACGCTCGTATAGAAGACACGGGGATCTGCCACACGCCATTTCACATAGGTATCAACCACCACGTTTTGTTTCTCACGGGTAATAAACCGGTCGGCATCGGGGTTGTCGATGGTGAGAATGCGCTTCTCAACAAAGATGACATTCTGGAAAGGAGGGGGCAGCTTGAAGTAGAGACCCGGCTCAGAAATCACGCGGCGAATTTCACCCAGCGCAAAGACCAGCCCGTGCTGACGTTGATCCACCACAAACACCATGGAACTGCCAAGGAGGACCACCAGTAGGGCCCCCGCTACCGCAGCAAAAATACGGTTCATTTATCGGGCCTCCCTAAAACGGTCTCTGAGGCTGGGGGCAGCAACGCCCTTATCTTGTCGTGCGCCGGGCTGGGCCCCTGCAGGACTATTGGCAGAGGAAGCGGGATCGGTCGAGCCGCCCGCCTGTGCGACAGCTGCCTGGGCGGCCTTCTGCGCCTCGGTAGAGGTCTGCTGAATAATCTTATCGAGCGGCAGATAGAGCAGATTGCTGTTGGCACGGGAGTCGACCATGACCTTGCTGACATTCGCAAAGACCTCTTGCATGGTCTCTAGATAGAGTCGCTCTCGGGTCACCGCCGGTGCCTTTGCATACTCGGTAACGATGCGCGAAAACCGTTCGGCATCACCCTGTGCCTGAGCGACCACACGCTCTCGGTAGCCTTCAGACTCCTCGATCAGGCGATCGGCGGCGCCACGGGCGCGGGGAATAACGTCGTTCGCATAGGCCTGGCCCTCGTTCTTCAAGCGCTCAGCGTCTTGTGCTGCCTTAATGGCATCGTTAAACGCCGCCTGCACCTCTTCAGGCGGCTGCACATTCTGAATGGTGACATTCACAATCGTGATGCCCGAGTCGTACCGGTCGGCAATGCGCTGGGTAATTTCAAGCACCTCGCGGCCGATGGCCTCCTTATTTTCATAGAGCACCGAGTCCGCAAGACTACGTCCAACTATCTCGCGCATGGCGGTTTCAGCCGCCTGCGTCACGATGTCATCGGGGCGAACATTGTTAAACAGATAGTCCTCCGGGCGACCAATGCGGTACTGCACGGCAAACTGCAGATCAATCATGTTCTCGTCACGGGTGAGCATGAGGGAGTCTCTACCCTGCCCTCCTGTGCGCTCTCCGCGATACCCCACTGTCGCCTGCCGCAGCTGTGCGATGTCGACCATCTCGTGACTCTCAATGGGATAGGGCAGGCGCCATTTAAAGCCTGCACCCGTCGAATACTTGTACTCACCGAATCGCAGCACCAGACTGGCCCGGCCTTCCTGCACGATGTAAAAGCCAGAGGCGAGCCAAAGGACCAGAAAACCACCAACCACCACGCCCAAAAGGCCTGCACTGAACTTCATCGACGGCATCGAAGGGCCCTGGCCTGAGCCTCCGCCCCCACGATTACCACCGCCCCATGGGGTACGAGGACCGCCACCGCCAGCGCCTCCCCGCTTACCACCAAACAGGCCGCCAAGCCGGCGATTAAAGTCGCGCCAGACTTCGTCGAGATCAGGAGGACCACCAGAAGGCCCTGGGCGACGCCCACCGCCTCCGCTACCGCCGGGGCGCTGACCATCGGGGCTGGGCCGATTGTCTTCGTCTGCGCCACCACTGCCATTGGCATTACCGGGGCGATTGGCCTGAGACCCCTCATCGTCCGAAGACGACCCACGACCCCATCGGGGATCACCGATCGAAAAAACACGCCTTAGTCTTCTAATCATTTGAAAAAACCACGCCTTTACAGCAGAGAATGAGGGTGAATCGGCCCGTCGGACTCGACAGAGGCTAGGGCATGCGGCAGGATGTCGTTGGGGAGTGCTGGCCAGCCAAACGAAGAAACGGCCTGCCTGACCAGATCGAGCCCCTGGCCCTGAGCCGCACTGATCCAAACGCGTTCGATGCTACCACAGGGCCCCCGGTCAACCCGTGGGGGCAAATGCACGAGATCGGCCTTATTCAGAATCTGAATACAGGGAACATCACGGGCACCGATCTCCGTCAAGACCTGGAGTACCGCCTCTTCTTGGGCATGCCGCTCGGGATCGGCCGCATCAATCACATGCAGCAAGAGATCGGCCTGCGCCGCCTCCTGCAGGGTGGACTGAAAGGCCTGTATGAGGCTGTGGGGTAAGGCCCGAATGAACCCCACCGTATCGGACAAGACCATGTACTGACCAGGGGCCAGAAACACCCGACGGCTGGTGGTGTCGAGTGTGGCAAAGAGCTGGTCCATGGCGAGCACGCCAGCGTGGGTCAGGCCGTTAAAAAGCGTGGACTTGCCCGCATTGGTGTAGCCCACCAAGGAGACCTTCAGGCTGCCATCGCGGCCTCGACCACGACGGCGATTCAGGCGCTGCCGATCAAGACTGGCGAGACGCTGCTTGAGCTGCTTGACCCGGTTACCCAGCAGCCGTCGATCGGTCTCAAGCTGGGTCTCGCCGGGGCCTCGCAGGCCAATACCCCCGCGCTGCCGCTCCAGGTGGGTCCATCCTCGCACGAGGCGGGCAGACAGATAATCGAGCTGCGCGAGTTCGACCTGAAGCTTGCCTTCATGACTCTGAGCCCGCAACGCGAAGATGTCTAATATCAGCGCCACCCGGTCGATCACGCGTC
>JBDLQX010000093.1:0-2775 GCA_039800345.1 Pseudomonadota bacterium
CGATATCAAAAACAAACTCGGTATCGGCTTTGCGCGACACGAGGAAGAACCGGACCGCATCCCGTCCCTTTTGCATATCGCCATCACCGGACCACTGGATGAGATCGCGCAACGTCACGTAGCTGCCCGCCCGCTTGGAAATCTTTACCTCCTGGCCGCCGCGCACCACGGTGACCATCTTGTGCAGTACGTAGTCAGGAAAGCCCTTGGGAATGCCCACGCCCAGGGCGCTTAAGCCCGCGCGCACCCGGGCGATCGTGCCATGGTGGTCCGAGCCCTGGATGTTGATCGCCCGACGAAATCCACGCAAAAACTTCTGCTCGTGATAGGCGACATCCGGCACGAAGTAGGTAAAGCCTCCGTCTTGCTTCTGCATCACGCGGTCTTTGTCGTCTCCAAAGTCGGTCGACCGCAGCCAGAGGGCACCGTCCTGCGTATAGGCATGGCCCGACGCGCGCAGGCGTGCCACCACACGTTCGACATGTCCGTCACGGTAGAGGGCGGACTCAAGACTAAAGTGGTCAAACCGCACCCCAAAGGCCTTCAGGTCTTGGTCTTGTTCGCAGCGCAGATAGGCGACAGCAAACTGGCGAATCGCCTCAAGATCCTCTGGGTCGGCTTTGCCAACCAGGGCTGGGCCATCGGCCGGGGTCAGGGCCTGACACGCGCCATAGGCCTGTGCGATGTCGACAATGTAGTCGCCACGATAGCCATCGGGGGGGAACTCTGGGCTGTCTGGCGTGAGGCCTTTTAACCGAGCCTGGACAGACCGTGCGAGATTCTCGATCTGCGCGCCGGCATCGTTGTAGTAAAACTCCCGAGTGACTGCGGATCCCTGGCTCTCGATCAACGCGGCCAGACAGTCCCCCAACGCGGCCTGACGGCCATGTCCGACATGCAGCGGCCCGGTCGGATTAGCAGAGACGAATTCCAAGAGGATGGTCTGGCTCGGGTCGATGGGCCGCCGGCCAAAGGCGGCTGGGTCTTGGAGGATGGCCTGCACAATAGCCGCCTGGGCGTCGGCGCGAAGCCAGACATTAACAAAGCCTGGGGGTGCGGGCTCGGCGCGGTCAATCAGTACGGCAGCCCGGGGCGCGCCCGTGAGTTGGGCCGCAAGGGCGGTGGCAATGCGAATGGGTGCCTGGCCCCAGGGCCTTGCAAGGCGCATCGCAAGTCCGGTGGCGAGATCGCCATGGGCAGACTGCTTTGCCGGCACGAGGCTTTGTTCGACCTCCTCCCGCGAGGGAAGCACTAGCCCTTCAGGCAGTGGGGGAAGCGTAGGGTCCTGGCCCCGTGCAAGGGCCGTCAGGGCGTCATGAAGAACCGCGGCAAGGGCCGCTTTGGGTGTCTGGATCATTGGGCTCGCGCGGTGGGTGGCGCGTCTGGCAGGAATCGAACCTGCGACCCTTGGCTTCGGAGGCCAATACTCTATCCACTGAGCTACAGACGCAGGTGCAGGGTTCGTATAATACGCGTGATCCTTGGCTGGCGTGGCTGGCCATTTCCTACCCTTGTTGCGGAGTCCTCATGAGCGAACACGAAAGTCCGATTAAAACCCCCCAGCAGTTGGTCATTGCCGTCGTGCTGGCCTTTGTCGTACCCATCGTGATCATTGTGTTGCTCACGGTCTATGTGGGTTCTCGACCGAAGGTGGGGGCCGGTAGCGACGCGTTTTCCCCGGAGGCCACCGTACAGCGCATCGCGCCCATTGGGCGGGTCGCCACGCAGCCTGAAGCGCCCACGGCGGGCGCAGCAGTGGCAGGCGGGGCTACGGTGGTGCGCACGGGAGCCCAGGTCTATGCGGCGGCCTGTGCGGCCTGTCATGCCTCAGGCGCGTTGAATGCGCCAAAATTCGGTGATGCGGGGGCCTGGAAGCCCCGGCTGGCCCAGGGGCTTGAGGGCTTGTATCAGTCGGCGTTGAAGGGCAAGGGCGCCATGGCCGCCCAAGGGGGGGGGCGCTACTCCGACGACGAGGTACGAAAGGCCACGGTTCATCTGGCCAACAGCGCTGGCGCGTCGTTTAAGAAGTAGTGGCGAGCATGCGTGTCCGATCGTGGGGAGACCGTCTGCTGGCAGCGGCCGATAATGCGTTGAGAACCCTGGTTAGTCCCCTTCCTGTGGGGTCGGGGCGTCCGTCACCTGCAGCAGGGTACTCGACAGAACCGTCGCTGACGGCGGCAGAGCAGTCGTTGGCGCGTTCTCTCATGCGCGTGAACCACGCAGGCGAGGTCGCGGCGCAGGCGCTCTATCAGGGTCAGGCCCTCGCGGCGGGTGCCGACCACGGATTGGAATCGCTACTGCAGTCGGCAGCCCGTGAAGAGGCCGATCATCTGCGTTGGTGTGAGGATCGCATCCGCGACTTGGGGGGGCGTACGAGCCTGCTTAATCCTCTCTGGTATGCGGGGGCCTTCGGTCTGGGATTTGTGGCGGGGCGACTCGGCGGCCCGATCTCTCTTGGTTTTTTGTCAGAGACCGAGCGGCAGGTGGAGGCCCATCTTGAGAGTCACCTCGCGCGTCTTCCACAGAACGACGGGGCCTCCCGAGCGGTGGTGACACAGATGATTCGCGACGAAGCAGAGCACGGACAGTCGGCCCGTAGCCATGGTGCACGCACGCTACCTTTCCCGATCCGCCAGGCTATGCAGCTGTCGGGGCGGGTCATGACAGGCACCGCGCACTACCTCTAGGGTCTCTCGCGCGGGGTATTGGCCGCTACGACTGGCTGAGCGGGTCCATCTCGATCTGTACCTCGGTACCTGGGTTGGCAAGGGCGAA
>JBDLQX010000094.1:0-14344 GCA_039800345.1 Pseudomonadota bacterium
GCCGCAAGGTGTGGGGGTTCGAGTCCCCCCCTTCGCACCATGTTGTTGTTCACTCTTGTAAAGAAAATCTTATGACGAGCACCCCCATGCCCACCGCCACGAGTCTTGAGCGTCGTCTCACCCTGGTGGTTTCGAAAGCCGAGATTGATGCGGCCACCTCCAAGCAGCTGCAGCAGATGGGCCGCAAACTGAAGATCCCGGGCTTTCGCCCAGGCAAGGCCCCATTAAAAGTGGTGGAGCAGAACTATGGTGCCCAGGCCCGCTCCGAGGCCGTCGGCGATGCACTCAGCAAGGCCTACAGTGACGCGGTGGTAGCCCAGCACATGCGTCCCGCTGGGCCGCCCCAGATTAAGGCGCTCGAGTCGGATGCGGCTGCCCCTGAGGCCCTGCGGTTTGAGGCCACCATCGAGGTCTACCCCGAGGTGCCGATGCCCAACCGTGAGGCCCTGTCTGTCGAGACCGTGGACTGCGAAGTCTCTGCGGCCGATGTCGACCGTACCCTCGATACCTTGCGCCGTCAGCGCGTGAGCTACACCACGGTGGCCCGCGCGGTGCAAAAAGACGACCAGGTGAAGATTGATTTCCTTGGCACGGTAGAGGGCGTACCGTTTGATGGGGGTAAGGCAGAGGGCTTTGAGTTTGTGGCCGGTGTGGGCAATATGCTGCCCGACTTTGAGGCCGCGGTGCTCGGTATGTCTGCAGGGGCGTCAAAGACCTTTACCGTGAACTTTCCCGAGAACTACCACGCCACTAATCTGGCGGGAAAAGTCGCCGAATTCTCTGTCACGGTGCACGAAGTGCGTGAGCCTCTCTATCCAGCGCTTGATGATGAATTTGCCAGCAGCTTTGGCCTGAAAGAAGGCGGGCTCGCACAGCTGCGCGCCGATGTGGAGAAGAATCTGCATCGTGAGATTAAGGCGCGTGCCAAGAATAAAGGCAAGCGCTCGGTCATGGAGGCCCTGCTGGCCCAGTCCACTTTCGAGGTGCCCAAGGCGCTGGTGGATGCCGAGTCGCAGCGTATGGCCGAAGACATGCGCAACGACATGGCCTCGCGTGGTATGAATGTCAAAGAAGCCCCATTTCCTCCGGAGTTGTTTAAGGAGCAGGCCACCAAGCGCGTACGGCTTGGCCTTTTAGTGGGCGAGATCGTGAAGGAGCAGAAGCTGCAGCCGTCGGAAGATGCGGTGAAGGCCATGCTCGAAGAGATGGGACAGTCGTACGAGAATCCCGTGGAGTTTGTACGCTGGGCCATGTCAAACCCCCAGCGTCGCGCCGAGGCCGAGGCGGTGGTGCTTGAGGACAACGTGGTTTCTTGGGTGCTGCAGTCGGCCAAGGTGCAGTCCAAGGCCATGGATGTGGAAACCCTCATGAAAGAGTCGGGCTGATACGCGTCTGTTGCGCGTGTGAGAATGCCCTCTGCTGTAAATCAGATTGTTGAGCGGGAGTTTTTTCGATGATTGAGACCACAGGTATGTTGAGAGAGACCCAGAGCCCACAGGCGCTTGGGATGGTGCCCATGGTTATTGAGCAGTCTGGCCGGGGCGAACGTGCATACGATATTTATTCCCGTCTGCTGAAGGAGCGGGTGGTATTTCTGGTGGGGCCTATTAACGACATGTCGGCAAACCTCATCGTGGCCCAGCTGCTTTTTCTAGAGTCTGAAAATCCCGACAAAGATATTTCGCTTTATATCAACTCTCCCGGGGGATCCGTCTCGGCCGGGCTTGCCGTTTACGACACCATGCAGTTTATTAAGCCTGCGGTCAGTACCTTGTGTGTTGGCATGGCTGCGAGCATGGGTGCTTTTCTTTTGGCGGCTGGGGAAAAGGAGAAGCGATTTGCCCTGCCCAATAGCCGCGTGATGATCCATCAGCCTCTCGGTGGCGTACAGGGGCAGGCCTCAGACATAGAGATTCATGCGCGAGAGATTCTGGCCCTGCGCGACAAGCTCAATAAGATCCTGTCAGAGCGCACTGGACAATCCTTAGAGACCATCACCCGGGACACCGACCGCGACAACTTCATGACTGCCGAAGATGCGCTAAAGTACGGATTGATCGACCGGGTGATTTCGAAACGCGAGTAGCCCAGCGGTCTCAGAAGGGCAGGGGGGTCCGTGGTGAGGGCGCTCCTGTTTCGCTGGTCTAACTAGTGAATTAACGGCTCGGAGACGACTATGGCAGAGAAAAAAGGGGCGGGAGAAAAACTTCTGTACTGCTCTTTCTGCGGCAAGAGCCAACACGAGGTTAAGAAGCTCATTGCGGGGCCTTCGGTATTTATCTGCGACGAATGCATCGACCTCTGTAACGACATCATTCGCGATGAGCAGTCGGTAACCCCTGAGGGCGAGGCGCCCAAAGATGCGCTGCCTACCCCGCAGGAAATCTCCGGCATTCTTGATCAGTACGTGGTGGGTCAAGATCGCGCCAAGAGAAATCTTGCGGTAGCGGTTTATAACCATTACAAACGTCTGCGCTCCCACGGCAGAGTCTCTGATATCGAACTCGCCAAGAGCAACATCCTGCTCATCGGGCCCACGGGTTCAGGAAAAACATTGCTGGCCCAGACGTTGGCCCGACTGCTAAATGTTCCCTTCGTCATCGCCGATGCCACGACCCTCACCGAGGCAGGCTATGTTGGCGAAGATGTTGAGAACATCATTCAGAAGCTGTTGCAGAACTGTAATTACGAGGTCGAGCGGGCCCAGCACGGAATCGTCTATATCGATGAGATCGACAAGATTTCTCGTAAATCTGATAACCCCTCCATTACCCGTGATGTTTCGGGTGAGGGCGTGCAGCAGGCCTTGCTCAAGCTCATCGAAGGCACCGTGGCTTCGGTACCGCCGCAGGGAGGTCGTAAGCACCCCAACCAGGATTTTGTACAGATCGACACCACCAACATCCTCTTTATCTGTGGTGGTGCCTTCGATGGCCTCGATAAAGTCATTCGTGATCGTACCGAGAAGACCTCGATTGGCTTTGGCGCTGAAGTCCGCTCACCCAGCGACCGCAAGCTCAGCGAGCTCTTTCGCGATGTTGAGCCCGAAGACCTCATTAAGTTTGGCCTGATTCCCGAGCTTGTGGGTAGGCTGCCCGTTGTGGCGACACTCGATGAGCTCGATGAGCCCGCCCTGATCGAGATTCTCACCGGGCCCAAAAACGCCCTGGTAAAGCAGTATCAGCAGCTCTTTCAGATGGAGGGTGTGGAGCTCGAGATTCGCCCGGCTGCGCTGGCTGCGATCGCCCAGAAGGCGATCAAGCGCCGTACCGGTGCGCGTGGGCTGCGTTCTATTTTGGAGCAGTCGCTTCTAGACACCATGTATGAGCTGCCTGGCCAGAAGAACGTGTCTAAGGTGGTGGTAGAAGAAAACACCATATTCGACGATGCCAAGCCTCTGCTGATCTACGGAGAAAGCCCTAAGGTTGCCGGCAGTAAACGCAGTTGAGCCTTGTTTTTTGCCTTTTGCCCCCCACCTGGGGTTTATAAACGCGCTTAACCGTCGATTTACCTCTCAAAAGGTAGCCTCCACATGTCCAAACCCGATCTGTTGTCCTCAGAGCCTGTAGACCTTCCCATGCTTCCCTTGCGGGACGTGGTGGTCTTTCCTCATATGGTGATCCCACTCTTTGTGGGCCGGCCCAAATCGATTCGCGCTATGGAAAAGGCGATGGAAACCGGTAGCCATGTGCTCTTGGCCGCCCAGAAGTTACCCACTCAGGACGACCCACGCGCCTCCGATATTTACGCGATTGGTTGCCTGGCCAGCATTCTGCAGATGCTCAAGCTGCCCGACGGCACCGTAAAGGTGTTGGTTGAGGGTGTGCAGCGGGCGGAGGTACTCGACATGCACGAGGCGGAGGACCATCTGCGCGTGGTCTGCCGACCGATAACGTTAGAGCCCCAAGGCGGCCCCGAGGTGGAGGCCCTGCGTCGCACGATCCTCACTCAGTTCGACCAGTTTGTGAAGCTCAACAAAAAGATTCCTGCGGAGATTCTCAATAGCCTGGTGAGCATGGAAGAGCCGGGCCGGCTGGCCGACACGATTGCCGCCCACCTGCCCATGAAGCTCGAGGAGAAGCAGGCCATTCTTGAGGTGCTGCCGGTTGCCGAGCGGCTCGAGAAGCTGCTTGCCCAGATCGAGACCGAGCTCGACATTCTGCAGGTAGAGAAGCGTATTCGCGGGCGTGTGAAGCGTCAGATGGAGAAGAGTCAGCGCGAGTACTACCTTAACGAGCAGGTCAAGGCCATACAGAAAGAGCTCGGCGAGGGCGAAGACAACGAGCTCGACGAGATCGACAAGAAGATCAAGGCCGCCCGTATGCCCAAAGAGGCCCGCGACAAGGTCCAGGCCGAACTCAAGAAGCTGCGCATGATGTCTCCAATGTCGGCAGAGGCCACCGTCGTGCGCAACTATGTGGATGCGCTGGTAGGTCTTCCCTGGCGCAAGAAGAGTAAGGTGAATTCCGACCTGGCGGCGGCTGAGACGGTGCTCGAAGAGGAGCACTTTGGTCTGGATAAAGTCAAAGAGCGCATTCTCGAGTACCTCGCGGTTCAGCAGCGGGTCGATAAGGTAAAGGCGCCCATTCTCTGTCTGGTGGGTCCTCCGGGTGTGGGTAAGACCTCGTTGGGGCAGTCGATTGCGCGCGCCACCAACCGTAAATTCGTGCGCATGGCCTTAGGCGGTGTGCGCGATGAATCAGAGATTCGGGGCCATCGGCGTACCTATATTGGGTCGATGCCCGGAAAGATTCTTACGAGTCTCACCAAGGTAGGCGTGCGTAACCCACTCTTCTTGCTCGATGAGGTCGACAAGATGGGTATGGATTTCCGTGGTGATCCGGCCAGTGCGCTGCTCGAAGTGCTCGACCCTGAGCAGAACAATACCTTCACAGACCATTATGTGGAAGTGGAATACGACTTGTCTGATGTCATGTTTGTGGCAACGGCCAACTCGCTGAATATTCCGCCGGCACTCCTTGACCGTATGGAAGTGATCCGTCTCTCGGGCTACACCGAAGACGAGAAGGTCAATATCGCGCAGCGGTACCTCTTGCCCAAGCAGATTAAGCACACAGGCCTGAAGGAGAGCGAGATTTCGGTGGCCGAAGATGCCATTCGCGAGATCATTCGTTCGTACACGCGTGAGGCGGGTGTGCGGGGTCTTGAGCGTGAGCTCTCAAAGATTTGTCGCAAGGTCACCCGCAAGGTTCTGGGCCAGAAAGACCTGAAGTCGGTGGAGGTCACCGCCGCGAACATTGAGGATTTTCTCGGCGTGAAGAAGTTCACCTTTGGTGTGGCCGAAAAAGAAGATCAGGTGGGCGAAGTCACGGGCCTGGCCTGGACCGAGGTGGGGGGCGAGCTGCTCACCATCGAGGCTGCGGTAATGCCTGGTAAAGGCAACATCATTCGCACCGGTTCGTTGGGCGATGTCATGAAAGAGTCTGTCGAGGCCGCGCGTTCTGTGGTGCGCAGTCGTGCCCGAAAGCTTGGCATTCGTGAAGAGCATTTTGAGAAGCGTGATCTGCACGTTCACGCGCCCGAAGGCGCGACACCCAAAGACGGCCCGAGTGCGGGGGTCGCCATGACCACCGCTATGGTGTCGGCAATGACGGGGATTCCTGTGCGGGCCGATGTGGCCATGACCGGTGAGATCACCCTGCGCGGTGAGGTGCTGCAGATTGGCGGCCTGAAAGAAAAGCTGCTGGCGGCCCACCGGGGCGGTATCAAGAAGGTGCTTATCCCTGAGCAGAATGTGCGCGATCTTGCTGAGATTCCTGCCAACGTGAAGAACTCTTTGGAGATCATTCCCGTGCGCTGGATCGATCGTGTCTTGGAGCTTGCCCTTGCACGGACACCCACCCCGCTCCCCGAGGAAGAGCCTGTGGCCACCCCTGTCGCGGCACCTGTCGCAGCATCGGCGCAGGCCACCTCTGCAGACCGGCCTGAAGCGGCTTCTGATGCCGTGAAGCATTAGCATTGTTCAGCGCGTCATATCGCGTGCGGCTGCTCCCGGTCAGCCTTTCGGGCACCGCGCGCGCCTTGACCCGCTAGGGGCTGTGCAGTCTAATAGCGGACTGGGAGTTTGATTTAAACCTGATAAAAAAAAGGACAGGACGCTATGAACAAAACTGACATGATCGAACACATCGCGAAGCAGGCAGACATTTCAAAGGCGGCGGCGGGCCGTGCCTTAGATGGTTTCCTCTCTGGCGTTCGCGCAACGTTGAAAAAAGGTGGGTCAGTTACTCTAGTGGGCTTTGGCACCTTTGCAGTGACGAAGCGTGCCGCGCGTTCGGGGCGTAATCCGCGTACGGGCGAGACGATTAAGATCAAGGCAGCAAAGCTTCCGAAGTTTCGTCCCGGCAAAGCATTGAAAGACGCATTAAACTAGCGGCTTCAATTCAAGATGGGTGCTTAGCTCAGTTGGTAGAGCGGCGCCCTTACAAGGCGTAGGTCGGGAGTTCGAACCTCTCAGCACCCACCACCATCTTCGAGTTCTTCCATGTTCTACCGAGCGTAGTTTTCCGCGCCCTGTGTGCGGTGTCTGAACATGTATAATTCGGGTTTTCTTAGCGCGGAGCGGTAGTTCAGTCGGTTAGAATACCGGCCTGTCACGCCGGGGGTCGCGGGTTCGAGTCCCGTCCGCTCCGCCACTTTTCTCTTCCCTACGGTCTTTATGCTTGAGTCTATTCGTCGGCATCGGCGCATTCTGCAGTTTGTGCTCCTCATACTGATCGTTCCCTCGTTTGTCATTGTGGGAGCCTGGGATCTCGTCTCTCCGCAGTCGGGCGCCTCTACCTTGGCGGTGGTCGATGGTCGTAAGATCACGACGCCTCAGTGGCAGGAGTCGCATCGGCGTTCTATTGAGGCAATGTCTTCCCAGCTGGGCGGTCAGATACCGTTCTCTGCATTTGACACGCCCGCAAGTCGGGTGGAGTCTTTAGATGAGCTCATCGGCCGCGAGGTTACCGCGGCCGCTTCGCGTTCGGCGTTTCTCTCTATTCCCGACGACCAGATTGCCGCCATGATCGCCCAGGTGCCGCAGTTTCAGACCGACGGAAAATTCAACCTTGATCAGGCCAAACAGTTTTTGTCTGCCCGCGGTATGACTTCTGCGGGTTTTGAGGCGGGTCTGCGCTCAGACCTTTTAGCAGAGAAGTACCCCAGTGGCATCGGTCAGACCGAGATTGCTTCGCGTCGTCTTGCCCGCCGGCTTGCCCAGTCTGAAACCGAACTGCGTGAGATCTGGGCCCTTCGGGTACCCACCCAGAGTCTGATTGCGGGTTCACAGCCCTCGGCTGCCGATGTGCAGAGCTATTACGATGCCCGTCAGTCGGAGTACCGCACCGAAGAAACTGTCGATATTGCGCTGGTTATCCTCTCGCAGCCCGATGGCGACCGTGCGGAGGTCTTCGCCAATCTTGTGTACGAGCAGAGCGATAGTCTCGATCCGGCCGCTCTGAAGCTGGGGCTGAAGGTGTTGTCTTTTTCTGGTCTGGGTCGGTCTGGCCCCTACAGCCTGGCAGGCCGCACAGATGTTCCCCCGGAAGCAGCCTTTGCCCTAAACCACGGGCCTTTGCGTCAGGCCCTCTTCTCCACGGACGTGCTCGTAGATGGGCGTAACACTGAATCGATAGAGGTTCGTCCTGGCCTCTTGGTGAGTGCGCGGGTCGCGAAGCATTATCCGCCGCAGCCTCTTTCGCTCGACCAGGTTCGCCCACAGATCACCGCAGAGCTTGCGCGTCTCAAGGCGGCCCAGACGGCCCGAGACCAGGCAGACCAACTTGCCAAGCGAATTGATGATGCGCTTTCTCAGTCCGTAGACGCGGCAGCACGCCAGGCGAAACTACAGTCCCTGGGCCTGAAGCGTATCGAGATTGCCCGAGACAATCTGGCTGCTCTGCCCTCTGTGCTCAGTCTTGCGAGCCCTGCGGCGCAGAGAGATTTTGCGCGGCAGGCATTTTCTTCAGGGCTCACGAAGGCCCGTGCCACCGTGGTAGACCTCGGCCCTGCAGAGGGCAGCCTCACCTTTGTCTGGACGGGGGCCACGCTGGCACCTGAAGATGCGCCGCGTGCACGTGCGCGACTGGGGGAGCTCTTTACGGGGCTTGAACGTGTCTCCGCAGAGACATCCTGGGCCAACTGGCTAAGGGTACAGGAGAAGCGGTTCTCGGTAGAGCGCTATCCTGAAAAACTCTCTGCGGCCGACTCGTAGTCTTTGCGGCTTGCGCCAGAGAGGGTAAGCACCTTTCCTGTTAACGCTGCCGGGTAGTTCTTAGGCAGTGATCGCCGATAGCTTGGGTCGTAATGGCGCTCAAGCAGAGCCCGCACTAAACCACGCCAGTCGCGGGCATCGATCTGTGCGCACCAGCCCGCACAGACCTCTGTGCCATGCAACGGGATGAGCTTCTGGATTTGTGCCTTGAGGGCCTCCGGCGCCGCAAAGAAATGGTCATATTCTTCGCAGAGGAGGTCGACTCGGCTCTCCAGTGGCAGTTCCACCGTGAGGCAGGGGCTTGCCCGCATCGTGAGAATGAGGGCTTCGGGTACCTGCACCTGCCCAATCTTGCGACTCTCCGATTCCACATAGACGGGTCGGTCTGCGCTGAGCGCCTGCAGTGCCTGCAGCAGTAAAGACTCGAAGTACTTCTGGGTGGGCTGTGGCTGATTGGGATCAAACCCCAGAAGAGAT
This sequence comes from Pseudomonadota bacterium, assembly GCA_039800345.1. Classification (GTDB taxonomy): domain Bacteria; phylum Pseudomonadota; class Gammaproteobacteria; order Burkholderiales; family Burkholderiaceae_A; genus Hahnella. Next base: position 8,696 of record JBDLQX010000094.1, read on the forward strand.
CCTTTGTGCTGGGCGAGGCCTTCGAGGTCGAGTACCTGATGTCCTTTGTTCTTGAGGGCGGCGAGCAGCCGTGTCTTACCTGAGCCTGTGACACCGCAGACCGTGTAAAACCGCAGGCGCGCCACCTCGGAGCGGATCGCTGTAATGACTTCGCTTCGGTATGCCCGATAGCCACCTTCGAGCAGACAGACCCGCCAGCCAATCTTGGAGAGAATCGTGGCCATGGCGCCGCTACGATTTCCGCCGCGCCAGCAGTAGACCGCAGGCTGCCAGTCTCGGGGCTTATCGGCCAGTGTGGTGAGCAGAAATTGGGCAATATTTTGCGCCACCAGTGCTGCGCCTCTGCGCTTTGCGCGAAAGGCATCGTCTTTGTAGAGCGTGCCGATTTCCACCCGCTGCTCCGCTGTAAGCACAGGCAGGTTGATGGCACCAGGAATATGGTCTTCGAGAAACTCTGACGGCGTGCGAGTATCGATCACTGTATCAAACTGCGACTGCGAATCAAGAAGCGTTCGGGCGCTTACAATGCGGGGATTGGGAGTGACAAATGCCATGAAAGTCTTCAACCTACAATGCGACACAGGCCATCGGTTTGAGGGCTGGTTTGCCTCTGTGGAGGCCTGCGATGATCAGCAGCTTAAGGGGTTGTTGGAGTGCCCTGTCTGCGAGAGCCAGTCGGTGCGTCGTATGCCTACGGCTGCTCGTCTGTCGATGGGCAGTGGGTTGGTAGAGCAGGCCAAAGAGGCAGGGCAGCCGGCTCCCGTGGCGATGAAAGGGGCGTCCTCTGCGTTGTCGCCAGACCAGATTGCATTGCGCAACAAGATTATCGCAATGGCCCAGAGTCTGGCGGAAAAAGCCGACTATGTCGGCCGCGATTTCCCCGAACAGGCACGGCGCATGCATTACCAAGAGGCCCCCGAGCGTTCCATTGTAGGCGAGGCTACGCCCCAGGAGGCCAGTGCCCTGCTAGAGGAGGGAATCTCGGTGGTGCCGCTGCCGTTGGCAGTCATTCCTAAAAAAGACCGCCTGCAGTAACGACGGCACCGTTGAGACACCCTCAAGCCTGCAGCGCTACTGGTTCTTGAGGGTATAGCCGTAGAGCTTTGCCTTGGCCTTCTCGTCGGTGATGGGCTTGCGCAGATCGGTAAACAGGCTGCTACCCTTCTCCACGGCTGGCCGTTGGGCGATGGTGTTGAACCACTTCAATACATGCGGAAACTGGTCGAGCGCGACCCCATGGTTCTTGTGGGAAGCCACCCAGGGCCAGCAGGCCATATCGGCAATCGTGTACTGACCCGCGGCGAGGTAGCCGGTGTCGGTGAGTGCCTTCTCTAACACGCCGTAGAGGCGGTGGGCCTCTTTGGTGTAGCGGTCGATGGCGTATTGGATGCTCTCCGGCGCATAGAGCCGAAAGTGGTGTGCCTGACCCAGCATGGGACCGAACCCACCCATCTGGAACATGAGCCACTGCAGGACCTCATAGCGCTGCCGGTCGGTGGACCCGAGAAATTTTCCGGCCTTTCCCGCGAGGTAGACCATGATCGCGCCCGACTCAAATATGGAAATCGGCTTACCATCAGGGCCATCGGTGTCCACGAGGGCGGGGATTTTATTGTTGGGGCTGATCTTTAAGAAGTCCGGTTCAAACTGCTGGCCCGCGCCAATATCAATGGGAATGGCCTTGTAGGGAAGGCCGAGTTCTTCCAGAAGAATAGAAATCTTTTTTCCGTTGGGTGTAGCCCAGGTATATAGGGTGATCATGTGACGGCTCCAAGTAGAAAGACACGGTGAGAGGTCTGAGCTGTGTCGAGCCAGACAGGGGATAGTGTAGGAAAGTTTTTCTCAAAGAGTTCTGCGCAGGCGGAATATTCGTGGCCGATTTCTACCGCGAGTATGCCTTCTGGGCTGAGCCAGCGACTGCAGTCTTGGAGAATCCGCGACACGATGTCCATCCCCACCGGGCCGCCATCAAGGGCCAGCGCTGGCTCCTGCAGAAACTCAGGCGGTAGCATCGACATGGCATCACGGTTCACATAGGGCGGGTTCGAGAGAATGAGGTCGAAGCCTTCAGGGGCGATCATCGCCTTGTCGGCGGGTAGGGCATTAAAGAGATCGCCTTCGTAGAGCCTAATACGGTCGGTCAAGCCATAGTCGGCGATGTTCTCTGCGGCGAGCGACAAAGCGGTGGGACTCAGATCGGTGGCAGTGATGTGTGCATTGGGCCAGGCAAGTGCTGCGAGAATGGAGAGGCTTGCAGACCCGGTGCAGAGTTCCAGAATGCGCAGCGGGGCCTCGCCTGGGGGGAGTCCGGGTAGGCCCTCGCTGGTGAGAAACTCTGAGAGGTAGGAGCGCGGAATAAGCGCCCGAGCGTCGGCACGAAACCGATAGCCACAGAGCCATGCCTCGCCGACCAGATAGGCGGTGGGGATGCGGTCTGCCACGCGGGCCTGCACCAAGGTCCAGAGACGGTGCCGCTCGTGCGGCAGGAGGCGCGCATCTAAGAGGCTATCGGGGGTATCGGGCGCAAGCCGCAGACCCGCAGTGATGAGCCAGCGCGCTTCATCGATGGGGTTGTCAGTGCCCTGACCGAAGACCGTCTGGTGTTGCCCACACTGCGAGGCCGCAAATCGAATCCAGTCGCGCAGGGTGCGGAGTTCGGTGCAGGCCTCCTGCTCGAGGCTTTGTAGCGGGGGTGCAGGTGCGCGGGTAGGGCTGACTATCACGCCGAGGCAGCGCTGCGGCGGCTGTCTTGCTGGTCTGGCAGGTCGACCAAAAGCCGCACGATGGCGGCTTGGTAGATTGCATGCAGCGGCTGCAGATCGGCCAGTGCAATCCGCTCGTTGACTTGATGGATGGTGGCATTAGGCGGACCGAACTCCACCACCTCCCGGCAGTGCTTGGCAATGAAACGACCGTCAGACGTCCCGCCCGTTGTCGAGAGGCTGGGCGTGACGCCGCAGACTTCCTGAATGGATGCCGTCATGACGTCACAGAGCGTGCCTGCGGGGGTGAGGTAGGGGTCACCGCCGAGGTTCCACTGAATTTCAAAGTCGAGTCCATGCCGCGCAAGCACCGCCTCGAGCCGCTGGCGTAAGGAGAGGGGGCTAGAGACACTGCCGAATCGGAAGTTGAACTGGGCCGACAACTGCCCGGGAATCACATTCGTGGCGCCGGTGCCCGCCTGCATGTTGGACACCTGCCAGGTCGTTGGCGGGAAGTAGGCATTGCCATCGTCCCAGCGGATGGCAGCGAGTTCGGCCAGTGCCGGGGCGAATCGATGAATGGGGTTGTCGGCCAGGTGCGGATAGGCCACGTGACCCTGTTTGCCTTTGAGGGTAAGGCTGCCTGACAGCGAGCCGCGTCGCCCGTTTTTGATCATGTCCCCCACACGATCCACCGAGGTCGGCTCACCGACTATGCAGTAGTTGAGCTGTTCGCCCCGATGGGCCAGTTCGCGTACGACCTGTACGGTGCCGTTAATTGCTGGGCCTTCTTCATCGGAGGTCAGTAAAAAGGCCAGCCGGCCTGAGAAGACCGGATGCGACGCAAGGAAGGACTCCGTGGCGGTAATAAAGGCCGCGACGGAAGACTTCATATCCGAGGCGCCTCGCCCATAGAGCTGGCCATCATCGATGACTGCGCCAAAGGGGTCGTGCCGCCAGGCCTCGCGCGGTCCGGTGGGCACCACATCGGTATGCCCGGCAAGTACCAGGGTTGGGCCAGGCCGCCCTCCTTCCCGGACAGCCCAGAGATTAGTGACCTCCCCAAACTGCAGTAGCTCGGTAGAAAAGCCCAGGGGCTGGAGCCGCTCGGCAATCATGGTGCAGCAGCCCGCGTCGTTGGGCGTGACCGACGCACTGCGAATCAGCGCCTGGGCGAGGGCGAGAGTAGGGTCGTTGGCGGGTAGAAAGGCGTCGGCGGGCGTCATGAGGAGGTCTCCGCGACCGTATCTGTGGCAAGAGAAGCCAGAAACAGGCCGCTATACAAAGGGTCTGAGAATCCCACAGCGAGCTGGTCTTGCCAGCGCAAAACGGGACGCTTGATCACGAGAGGGAACTCCATCATTAAGTCCACGGCAGACCCCTGGTCAACCACCTGTCGACGACGCTCGTCGGGAAGTTCTCGCCACGTCTTCCCGCGGCGATTGATTAGGCTATCAAAGGGAATGTGTTTGAGCCAGTCCAGCAGCATGGTTTCTGAGGGGGGCGTGGCCCGGAGATCAAGAAAGGCGTACTCCAGACCATGGGTCTTGAGCCAGCGACGGGCGCCCCGCACCTGGTCGCACTGCGCGATGCCGTAGATCTGGATCATGGTCGTGCCGGCCGCCAGGCTCGGGAAGGCTAGGCCTGCCGCAAGAGTTCGTTGATGCTGGTCTTTGCCCGGGTCTGGGCATCGACCCGCTTCACAATGACCGCACAGGCTAGGCTATACCGGCCGTCGGCAGAGGGCAGGCTACCCGGCACGACGACACTGCCCGCGGGCACCCGGCCATAGAAGACTTCGCCCGTCTCGCGGTCGAAGATCTTGGTGGACTGGCCAATGAAGACCCCCATAGAGAGCACGCTGTTCTCTTCGACGATGACCCCTTCTACGACCTCAGACCGGGCCCCGATAAAGCAGTTGTCTTCGATGATGGTGGGGTTGGCCTGTAGCGGTTCAAGAACCCCCCCGATGCCCACGCCCCCAGACAGATGCACATTCTTGCCGATCTGCGCGCAGGAGCCCACCGTGGCCCAGGTGTCGACCATGGTGCCCGTATCGACATAGGCGCCAATGTTTACGTAGGACGGCATCAGGACCACGTTCTTGGCAATAAACGCGCCGCGTCGGGCTACAGCAGGGGGTACCACCCGTACGCCCAGATCGGTAAGCGCCTGCGCTGAGAGTCCGGCAAACTTGGTGGGCACCTTATCGAAAAACTGCAATCCACCGGCTGCGATCGGCTGGTTGTCTGCTAGGCGAAAGCTCAGCAGCACCGCTTTTTTGATCCACTGGTGCACCACCCAGTGACCGCTCGATTTGTCGGCCACCCGAAGGGCGCCAGAATCGAGCGCAGTGAGCACCTGAGCTACCGCCTGGCGCACGGCGTCTGGGGCAGACTGGGGCGAGAGGGCTGCCCGGTCCTCCCAGGCCTGATCAATAACAGAAGAGAGGGTGTCAGTGGTCATGGGGTGAGGCCTTGTGGTCGAAGTGGTGGTTACAGCGTAGGCGGTGCGGCAGGGCGCATGGGCTGTCCCACGGGCCCGCTCGGGGGAACCTGCACCGGGTTTGCCGGCGCCCATCCGGTGGCCCGATGCTCGGCAACGACATTGGTAAAGATGCCACCGCGTACGTACCACTGGGCTGTCAGCCGCATGAACCGGGGGGCCGTGGCACGCACCATGTCAGAAAGAATCTGGTTGGTCACCGCCTCATGAAAGGCGCCGACATTACGGAACGACCAGGCGTAGAGTTTGAGGGCTTTGAGTTCAAGGTTCTTTTGGTCGGGAACATAGTCGAGAACCAGTGTGGCGAAGTCGGGCTGTCCCGTAAGCGGACAGAGGCAGGTGAACTCGGGGATTTCGATATGAATCCAGTAGTCACGCTCGGACGCGGGGTTGGCAAATGTTTCTAGCTGCGAACTGGGCTGACTGGGCATGCACGGGGTCC
>JBDLQX010000095.1:0-3139 GCA_039800345.1 Pseudomonadota bacterium
GAGGTCATGACCAGCACAATCCAGGCCCGTCGGCCAACACGCAGGGCCATCTCGTTGCCAAGAATGGAGGCAGGTACCGAGAGCAGGTTCACCACCGCAGCCATAGTGGCCGCGGCCATTGGCACCGTTCCCTCAGGGTGTAGCGCAACCACAAAGGCCAGAAAGGCCACGGTCCACGACCGAGAGCCGAATAGCTCGAGGCAGTGGACCCCATAGCCCACGGTATAGCCCACCACCGCCTTTTCGCGGAGTGCCCTGCGCCAGGCAGCCACGGGGAAGACCAACTCGAGGGTGCTGCGCATCGTCTTTCGTACAGGGGGCCTTTGGGATTTCGATTCCGGGACAGACTGCAGACCCAGGCCGCCGGTGGCATAGACCATGAGGCCCAGGGCAAGCAATGGACCCGCCGCTGGCAGGGCCATAGCCCATCGCCAGCCCAGGGCATCGATTGCCCACCCCGATAAGACAAGCGACCCCGCCACGCCAATACCAAAGAAGGCGGTGTAAAAAGAGACGGCACGGCTCTGGTTGGCCTCGCCCTTTAGGCCCTCTGTGAGAATACGTAGCCCCGGCATATAGGTTGCCGCTACCCCTGCCCCCAGCAGCAACTGAAAGGCCATGGCCGAGACAAAGCCTTGCGCAAAGAGCCCAAACCCCAGGCTGGCAGAGGCGCTGATCAGGCAGCCCAGGGCATAGACCTGGCGTGCGTCGCGGCGATCGGTCATGGCAGACCACATGGAGACGCTCGCCATATAGCCCATAAAAAATCCACTGGCGATCAGCCCGGCTTCGGTATTGGAGAGCTGCCAGAGGGCCTGCAGAAGGGTGAGGGCCGCGGCATAACTCGAGAAGCCCAGCATCGAAAAAATGTGGGCCAGAAGCAGGCTGACAAGAATTTTCACCGCCAGATCATTGCATAATCGCGCATGGCTCTGCCGCATACAGTCACCCGATTTCGGCCCCGACTCCTCGATCACCTTCCGCAGTACAGCCGCCAGAAATTCCTGGCCGACCTCTCCGCCGGCCTCACCGTGGGCTTTGTGGCCCTGCCACTGGCCATGACCTTTGCCATTGCCTCGGGGTTGCCTCCGCAGGCAGGACTCTTTACCGCAATCATCGCGGGCTTTCTCATCTCCGCCCTTGGCGGCTCCAGTGTGCAGATTGGTGGCCCCGCAGGTGCGTTCATTGTGGTGGTCTATGCCATTGTGGAGCGCTACGGTATTCCTAACCTGCTCATTGCCACGGCCTGCGCGGGCGTACTCATGATCATCATGGGATTTCTGCGCATGGGCGAACTGGTGCGGCTGATTCCCATTTCCATTGTCATTGGCTTTACCAGCGGTATTGCCGTGCTCATTGGGCTTGCGCAGATCAAAGAGTTTCTGGGGCTCGCGGGGCCCGCCCTGCCGGCAGAGTTCTTCTCCAAGATGAAGGCACTTTTTGTGGCGCTGCCGTCTTTCGATGCGCTCACCTTCGGTCTCGGCCTGGGCTGCCTCGCCGTGATTGTTTTTTGGCCCAAGAGTTACAACGCGCAGCCTGGGCTAATGGGGCGACTCATCTCGCGACTGCCAGGCAGCCTCATTGCCATTGTGGGCAGCACGGTGTTGGTGGCGGTCTCGGGCCTGCCGGTGGAGACTATTGGCAGCCGGTTTGGCGAGATTCCGCGGGGCTTCCCAAGCTTTGCTTTACCCGACTTCGACTGGGGCACGATTCAGTTTCTCTTTGCGCCGATTCTCACCATTGCGCTGCTCGGTGCGGTGGAGTCGCTGCTCTGTGCCCGCGTGGCTGACAGTCTTACTAAGACCCGGCACGACCCTAATCAGGAACTGATGGCCCAGGGCATTGCCAATATTGCGAGCCCCTTGTTCGGGGGCTTCTGCGCTACAGGTACGGTGGCCCGTACGGTGACCAACATTCGATCGGGGGCTACGTCGCCGATCTCAGGTATGGTGCATGCGTTGGCCCTTCTGGCCATTGTCTTGGGGGCGGCGCCCTTGGCAGAAGATATTCCGCTCGTGGCCCTCTCGGCAACCGCCCTGGTGGTGGCCTACAACATGGGCGAGTGGCGCATTTTTCGGCAACTCAAGCAGTACTCGATGGGCTACCGCATTACGCTGCTCTCGACCTTCGTGCTCACCATCGTGGTGGATATCACCGTGGCGGTTGAGGTGGGTATTGGCCTTGCTTGCATCTTCTTTATCTGGCGTATGTCGCAGCTTACTAAGCTCGAGGTCATCAGTGAAGAAGAACGCAATGCGCGGGGCATTGCCGCGCCGGATATCCAGGTACAGCGCATTACGGGGGTCTTATTCTTTGGGGCGGTGAGCTGTCTTGAGCCGCTCTTAGATCCCAAGCTTGCGCTGCCCAAGACCCTGGTGCTCGACTGCTCCACGCTCTTAGCCATCGACAGCACCGGGGTCGATGCCCTGCAGTCGGCCGATGCCTTCTTGGCAGCCAGGGGGGTCACCCTGCACCTCGCGTCGATCCGGCCCGAGCCCTTGGCCACAATGACCCGCCTGGGGCTGATCGAGCGCCTGGGCAGCCATCGTGTCTTCCCGACGCTTAAGGGGGCGATGGGACTCGATTGATTGCGCTTGCCTGTGCTAGATTTATCGTCATCGCAGAGGAGCTCAAACCGCTATGTCTACCGTATCGCATCCCTTCCACCTCGCCTTTCCCGTAGACGATCTTGCTGAAGCCCGCCGTTTTTATGGCGACCTGCTTGGCTGCTCGGAGGGCCGTAGTTCCGATGAGTGGGTGGACTTCAACTTTTATGGCCATCAGATCGTGGCCCATCTCTCACAGGGTGAGGCGCGGGGCGCTGGTCACAACGAGGTCGATGCCCACGATGTGCCGGTGCGTCACTTCGGCATCGTGCTGTCTATGCCCGAATGGGAGTCGTTGGCCGATCGCCTGAAGAAGGCGGGTACCAAGTTTGTGATCGAGCCCTATATTCGTTTTAAGGGCGAAGTGGGGGAACAGGCAACGATGTTCTTCCTTGACCCATCGGGCAATGCCATTGAATTTAAGGCCATGGCCCATCCTGATCGGTTGTTCGCTAAGTAGCACGCTCCTTTAATGCTCGGGCCCTGCGAGAGATTTGCGACTCCACCTCCGTTCCGTCGCAAATAACCCCCGC
>JBDLQX010000096.1:0-5797 GCA_039800345.1 Pseudomonadota bacterium
AGAAAATGAGCTGCACAACCAGTAGCCCCAGCAGCAGAACAATCGGTGCTGCAATCAGCGCCTCGACCATAGCCATCCCCGAAGGAACAGCACCCGTTCTTTGCGCCTGCGATACGGAATGCGGTAGACACCTCACGGCATGCACGACAACGCTCTCAGTCACCTGCCTGTCTGGCAGACACGCAAGATCAATTTCAAGAACAGAATGGGCCTCGGGATGCCGATAGATTCGCCCCCATTGGGACACCCGCCAAGACAGAATACGTCTGTCGTGGGTAAGAAAGACAACACAAAGGGGTGTACGCGTCCAGAAGGTATGCACCGACCTGCAACCCGGAAACCAGACTGTGCCGTAGCGGCCCTGTGGGCCATGGATACCCAGTAGCCGATGAAAAAATTTAGTGGCTATGCCCACCTTGAATCGGGGGGGCGCATCTGTAGCGTGTGTCATACACCGGCCCCAAGCGATTCGGTGAGTTTCACCAAGAGAGGCGCGAGCAACACGATAAACGTACACGGGAAAATACAGCAGACAAGAGGTCCCATAAGCTTTACGGGGGCCTTCATGGCACGTTCTTCAATCTGCAGTTGATAGAGCCGTCGCGCCTGTGAAGACTGGGCACGCAGAATTTTCCCCATGCTCAAGCCCGCCTGGTCAGCCACCAGTACCAGCGCGCCAAACTGCTGCACCACGGGTAGAGGCAAGGCGTTTTGTAATCGCATCACCGCTGCAGGCTTTGATCCACCCGAACGGAGCTCCGCGGCGAAAAGCGAAAGGCTTCGGCGCCATTGCTGCGTTGGACCATCTGCCGCCCTCTGGGCCGATAGCCCCATCGCATGGGTAAACGACTGGCCCGCCTCTAGCGAGAGGGCGAGCCCATCGAGTACCGCAGGAAATCCCCGCTGCGCCTTTTCGCGTTCTGAAGCCACAGTGCTCCGCATCCAGAGATCAGGAATGAGGTATCCGAGCACAGGGAGCACTGTTCCGGACAGTAGCCGCGCGGCCATCCAGGAGGCTTCATCGAAATCGGGCGTAAACCCCAGAAGTTGTAGGCGTCCGCGCAGACTTGGATCAGGTCGCACGATAGGCGCAAGCCACGGCCGCAATCGCTGGCAGAGTCGGACGATACCCTCACGCAGCACATCAGCAGGGCGCCGTGTCTGCACTGCGCTGAGAAGCCAGGCCGACCAGGTAGGCTGAAAAGCAAGTCGCACATAAGGCAAGGCACACCAGGCAATCCCCGCGACAGACAAACCAGAAAGCACCGAAGAAAGAATGATGTCGAAATCGCGCATGGTCTAGACCTCAAAGCGGACAATGCGCCGCACCCAGAGGGCACCAACCACCTCCAGAGCCCCCATCACGGCCACAAGGCTCAGGCCCAACGGTGTCTGCAAGAAGAATTCGGAGACAAAGGGATCTAGGGCACTCGTTGCCAAGAAGAGCAAGGGCGGCATGGCCAGCATGATCAGGGCCTGAAGTCGGCCTTGGGCTGTCAGGGCCGCAGCCTTTGCCTGCAGGGCAATCTGCTGACGGAACGACTCCCCAAGACGCATGAGCGCCTCCGCAAGGTTTCCCCCAGTCTGGGCGGAGAGCCGTACACAAAACGCAAGGTCGTGCACCACTGGCATCTGAGATCTTTGGGCCCAGAGTGCGAAGGCCTGATCGGTTGTGTGGCCAAGCCGGATGTCCCGCAACACCTGATGGAGCTCGACGCGCAAGGGCCCTTCTATGGCCTGCTCCGCCCGGCCAATAGCCGTTCGCAAGGAGGATCCCGACTGTAGCGAAGCGGAGATCAGGTCGCAGAACTCCGGTATCGCACGCTGCAGATGCTTCTTCTGCCGGATGTTCAGCACACGCAGAAGCGCTGGAATAACGACCAACGCAAGCAAGGCCGCCACGGGGATCACGAGCCATGTCTGTAGGACAAGGTAGAGGACGATCGCCAAAAGGCAGCCTGCCATGAGCAGAACCAGGCGAAGCGCCTGCGGCTTGAGGTAGCGATGATGCTGCTCAAATGCCTGGCGCAGAACGCCCTCTTGCCGGGAGAAGATGACCTTTAGTCGTGGGGCTAGCCAGACCACCAAGAGCGCCACCGAGGCCCCCACCAGGAGGTGCTGAAGTCCATGGATCATCGCGCGCTCCAATTCAGAGAGTGTGGGCTGGGCTCTGCAAGCGCATGGTTTATGTACTGGCCCTCCGACCAGCTAAAAAGCGTCTCTAGTTGCAGCACACCCGACTCGAGCCCGGTGACCGCGCAGATCTGCTGCACACGACGGCTGCCATGGCCCGAGCGCTGCTGATGTACCACCAACTGAATCGAGGCGGCAATCTGCTCGCGAATCGCCTTTAAGGGCAGATCAAAGCCTGCCATCAGCACCATCACCTCAATGCGTGCCAGCGCATCTCGCGGGGTATTGGCATGCACCGTGGTCAATGAACCTTCATGTCCCGTATTCATGGCCTGTAGCATGTCAAGCGCTTCGCCCCCGCGACACTCCCCCACCACGATGCGATCGGGCCGCATACGCAGAGCATTACGCACGAGGTCACGAATGGTGATGGCGCCCTGCCCCTCCTGGTTGGGTTCCCGTGCCTCTAAGGCCACCAGGTTTGGCGCCTCGAGTCGGAGCTCTGCCGCATCCTCAATGGTGATTAATCGTTCATGAGAAGGAATCTTGCGGGCGAGCGCTTTTAGCAAGGTGGTCTTCCCCGAGCCTGTGCCTCCCGTAACTACGATATTGCGCTTCGTAACCACGGCTTCGGTGAGAAAACTGCGCATCTCCTCACTCATGGCGCCGCGGGCGCAGAGGCCCTCAAGGTCAATCGTGGCGCTAGAGAATCGCCTAATCGTGAGGCTGTGGCCATCAATGGCTGGGGGCGACAAGACAGCGTTCACGCGAGATCCGTCTGGCAGGCGGCCATCGGCCATGGGACTGCCATCATCGATACGCCGACCAAGGGGCAAAAAGATGCGCTCGATGACGCGGCGTAGCCCATCTGACCCCGAGAAGGTAAGACCACTGGGCTGACAGAGGCCCTGCTTCTCAATGAAGATCTGAGATGGGCCGTTGACCATGATTTCGGAAACCTCGGCGTCTTGCATTAGCCGTTCAATAGGACCAAATCCCACCAGTTCGGCAAGCAGATCAAAGCAAAACTGTTTCGCCGCTTCTGCGGGCATAGCGCTTAACTCAGTGGCAAGTTCAGACTCTATGAGGGCCAAGGTCTCGTCTCGCAGGGCCTTATCGGACATCTCCCCCCAGTCTCGACGGCGCGAATCGAGTACGCTACGCAGTCGCTGCACGGCGGCCTCCATAGAGACCGCGACAGCGGGTGTCGGTGCTCTCACCACAGGGGCGGCGATTTCGGTGGCCCGTGGCGTCTCGCAAGACGCCTGTTTGGGAGCAGTGGCAAGGTCAACGGCATCGACGCGAAACCGCCACCGTCCACAGGCGATCTCATCGCCCGCCGATAAGGGTCCGTAGTCATGTATGAGTCTGCCATTCACCCGTGAGCCGGCCAGAAAGCCCTGATCACAGACAAAGTAGCCGCCCGCACGCTGAACAATCTGGGCATGGCATCCGCCCATCGACAGGCCAGAAATCGTTAGGTCCGCCTGCCGCTGGGTACCAATCACCACAGGCCCCTTCTCAAAGGTCTTGATCTCCTGAGCCTGAACACCCTCAAAGACTTGTAGTCGGATCACGGCGTTACCCCCTCATCTGCCTTCGGGCTCTGTGCTGCGGATTGCTCGGCGTCTTTCGCAGGTTGCTTAGATGAAGTACTCGCTGCCCGATGCGCGTCGATCTGCTCCTGCGACCATGCCTGCCGCTCACGATGGAAGGCATCATCGGGACGAATGAATCGCGGCGTCACCATGACGACCATTTCGCTGCGTTTGTCGCGAAAGTCTTTGGACCGAAACAAGGCCCCGAGAATGGGGATATCGCCCAGGCCCGATACCTTGTCGGTAACGCGACTACTCTCTTCGGAGATGAGCCCAGACATCACCAGGGTCTGCCCCTCACGAAGATTCACCTGGGTCTCGGTCATCCGCGAGAGAAAGCCAGGGAGTTCACCCACCCTAATAGCAGGGTCCACGGTCGAGAGTTCGGTGGTGACGGTTGCCCGAATAACGCCGTTGTCCAAGACCCGGGGCTGAATCTCAAACCGTATGCCATAGGGCTTGAACTGCACCGAGCTTGCCCCCAGAGACGAGGTAACCGGAAGCGGGATCTCACCGCCTGCGAGAAACTTGGCCGTACCCCCACTGCGAGTCGAGAGTATGGGCTCGGCCAAGACAACGGCATCGCCCTGCTGCTCCATAAACTGGATCACGGAGGTGAGGGTGGACTGCATGCCAAAGTACAAAGCAAAAGGTGAGACCTTTGGAGACCAGGCGGCCGACTCCGTACCCGGAAAATTCCCCGAGATACTCGGTGCCCCTTGGTTCAGAAGCCCATCGCTCGTCGACCGAAACGTGTTGTTGGTCTTGAAATCGCCCACCAGTCCCACCATGGGCCCGGCCATACGGGTCTGCCATTGGATACCGAGGTTCTCCAGGGCGTTCTTCTTCACCTCCAGAAACCGTACCTCCATGGCAATCATCTGCTCATTGCCCTCTGCCTGTGTGAGATTCACGAGCTTGGCATTGCGCTCCACCAGCGACTTCAAGCGCTCCGCCTGCTCGGGGGAGTCGGCCTGCCCCGAAAGCACCAACTGCTCCCCGACGGGATTCACAGACACCCGGGTATCTGTGCGCCCCAAGGCCGTTCGCACCTCGCGCGCGAGGCGGTCAGCCTCTTGCGACCGAATGACCACAGTCTTACGCACGCCAGCAAGCCCCTCTGCCCAGATCAGAATGCTGGTCTGGCCAGGCTTCTTGCCAATGAGTAATACCGAACCATCGTCAAGAGGCTGGGCTGCGAGCATACTTCCGTCACCGACCACAACGCGCCGAAGACCCGGAAGGCGCAGGAGATCGGCCTCCGCAAGGGTGAGGACAATGTCGCCCGACAGATTCGTAGGTAGTGTGGAAGAGGTACGAACCTGGTTGGCAGAGGCGGGAACGCTCGCTGCAGTAAACCCACCAAAGAATAGGAGTAGAAGAAGGCAGGGGGAGAACGACCCGCTTAAAAGACGACCGCTCCTCATGACTGGCCTCCCTGAGAATGCACGATGATTTCGACTTGTGGTGTGCTGCTGGGAGAAGAGGCAGAGAGAGCCTGCGCGGGGCCCCTCGTCGAACGCTTTGACGCGGGGGTAGGCACCACGTCTGGTCGAAGCAGTGCGATCAGACGCCCGCGGGTCTGCGCGGCCAGCAGAGGAGCAACCAGATCACCTGGTACTTCGATCGTGAGACTGCTGTAGCGGGTGGCGCCCAGGTTTTCATCAGAGGTGTTCGTGCTGTTCGCGCGCGTATCCCCACCGACTGCGACCACACGGATCGCCGAGGCTACGAGATCCGCCGGTACCGGTGGTCGAGCAGAGGCCTGCACCACACGAATATCGGTATTTGACTGCATCGCGGTGGCCTCAAGGGGCAGCGCAGAGGATGCCCAGAGATCAATCCAGTGACCTGGCCGAATCAGGCCAGAGACTGAGGAGGTCTCATCCGCAGGAAGACTCAACAGCCGATAGCCTGGTCGTACGGTGATGGTCTTGCTCGGGGTATCTCGAGACTCGGTGTCAGTTACCGAGATCGGCGACCCCGAGGCGACATCGCGCTTTAGCCGTGCCCCAATCACGAGGTCAGCTGTATCGGGATGTACATGCTCCGCATGCAGCCAACTC
>JBDLQX010000097.1:0-3837 GCA_039800345.1 Pseudomonadota bacterium
GGCGGGTACGTCGGTAGAACAGGCCCTTGGTCAGGTGGCCCAGGCCTTCGTTGCGCAGGGCGTGGGCCAGCTGATTGTCGCTGGGGGCGAGACCTCGGGCGCCTGTGTACAAGCGCTTGGAATTGATCAGCTGCAGATCGGGCCGCAGATTGACCCCGGTGTGCCCTGGTGCTTCGCAGGGCCAAACGCAGGGTCGGCCCATGGTCTGCATCTGGCGCTGAAGTCTGGAAATTTTGGTTCAGACGATTTCTTCACCAAGGCCTTTCGGCAGCTTGCCGCTCTGGCCTAGTGCCGAGAGCCTCAGGCCTTTGGCCCCACGACCCTCCATGGTTTCGATACCCCCGGTCCTTCCATGCCCCCGGTAAAAACGCGTGCGCTGGTGCTGGTCCTAGGCGATCAACTTGACCTCGAGGCCTCCGGCTTGGATGGCTTTGATCCTGGCCAGGACCGGGTAGTAATGGCTGAGGTGCAAGAAGAATCCACCCACATCTGGTCTTCACAACAACGGATCGCTTTGTTTCTGTCGGCGATGCGCCATTTTGCGCAGGCCTTGCGTACCCGTGGTTGGCCTACCGACTATTTATCTATCGATAGCCAAGGCAATCCGGGAAGTCTTGGGGCGGTGCTCGAAGAGGCTATCGGCCGCTATCGCCCTGAGCGCGTCGTGATGACTGCACCAGGCGACTGGCGGGTCTTGACTTCTCTAAAAGCCGCTGCCCAGCGGGCGCAGTACCCCCTTGAGATTCGCGAGGATCGCCACTTTTTCTCCACGGTGCAAGATTTCGCCGCCTTTGCCAAAGGCCGTAAGCAGCTGCGGCTTGAGCATTGGTATCGACAGCTTCGTGAAAAGACCGGCATCTTGATGCGCGATGGGGCTCCCGAAGGCGGGATATGGAATTTCGATAGCGAGAATCGTGGTGCCTTTGGAAAGCAAGGACCCGGTGCGATTCCCGGGCCTACCCGATTTTCACCCGACGCGATGACCCAAGAGGTAATTGCCCTGGTGCGACAACGCTTCGCCACGCACCCGGGGCGGGTTGAGGCCACCGTTGACGGGTTTGGCTGGCCGGTTACCCGTGAGGAGGCCTTACAGGTACTGCACGACTTTGTGCGCGATCGACTGCCACACTTTGGTCTCTACCAAGATGCTATGTGGACCGACGAGCCCTGGCTCTATCATGCGCATCTCTCCTCGAGCCTCAATCTGAAACTGCTCTCTGCGCGTGAGGTCGTGGATGCCGCCCTTATGGCCTATCAGCGGGGGGCTGCACCATTGGCTGCGGTTGAGGGCTTTGTGCGGCAGATACTGGGCTGGCGGGAGTATGTGCGGGGAATCTACTGGACCCAGATGCCCGACTATGTGTCGCGCAATGCGTTGGATGCCCAGGCCGACTTGCCGGGGTTTTTCTGGACAGGGCAGACCGAGATGCGCTGCCTGTCGCAGGCCATTGGCCAGACCCTTCAGACCGGGTAT
Source organism: Pseudomonadota bacterium (assembly GCA_039800345.1). GTDB lineage: Bacteria > Pseudomonadota > Gammaproteobacteria > Burkholderiales > Burkholderiaceae_A > Hahnella. The sequence goes on from JBDLQX010000097.1 coordinate 1,475, forward strand.
GCCCACCATATCCAACGCCTGATGGTGACGGGCCTGTATTGCCTCTTGTTTGGTGTACGACCGCAAGAGGTACATGCCTGGTATCTCAGTGTCTATGTGGATGCCGTGGAGTGGGTAGAACTGCCCAACACGCTCGGCATGAGCCAGTATGCCGATGGCGGCGTGATGGCCAGCAAGCCCTATGCAGCGAGCGGTAAGTACATTGCTCGCATGAGCAACTATTGCAAAGGCTGCCGATTTGATCCGGCCGTGTCGATGGGCCCGAAGGCCTGCCCGTTTACCACGCTCTATTGGGACTTCTTAGACCGGCATGAAGACCGGCTTGCCAAGAATCCCCGGATGGTCATGCAGATTAAAAATCTCTCGCGCTTGAGTGATGCGGCCCGCGCAGAAATTCGGGCTCAGGCAGAGGCACACCGGCGGGCGGTGACAGCCTGAGCAAGCGCCTCGAGCAAGGGCACCGTCTGTTCGAAGCCAATACAGGCATCGGTGATCGAGACCCCGTAGCGTAGGGGATGCCCGGCCACAAGGTCTTGGCGGCCTTCCTGCAGATGGCTCTCGATCATCACCCCGATGATCCGGTGCTCGCCCTTGGTGATCTGCGCGGCGACGTCGTGAATGACATCGATCTGTCGCAGGTACTGCTTGCTGCTATTGGCATGCGAGGCATCGATCATGACCTGCGGCTGCTGATTCGAGACGTGTAATTGTTCACAGGTCGACTGCACATCGGCGGCGCTGTAATTGGGTGCCTTGCCACCCCGAAGAATGACGTGGGTGTTGGGGTTGCCCCGCGTCTCGAAGATGGCGGCCTGGCCCATTTTCGTCATACCGATAAAGGCGTGGGGCGCACTGGCGGCAAGCACCGCATCGGCCGCTACCTTTATGTTCCCATCGGTACCATTTTTAAACCCGACTGGGCAAGACAGGCCGCTGGCGAGCTGCCGATGGCTCTGGCTTTCGGTCGTGCGTGCACCGATCGCCCCCCAGCTCACCAGGTCGCTAATAAACTGTGGGCTGAGAAGATCAAGAAACTCCGTGCCTACGGGCAGGCCCAGCCCGACGATGTCGCGCAGGAGTCGCCGTGCCATGGTGATCCCCTCGTTCATGGCAAAGCTCCCATCGAGGTGGGGGTCGTTGATGAGTCCTTTCCATCCTACGGTGGTGCGTGGCTTTTCAAAGTAGACCCGCATCACGACCAAGAGATGTTCGTTGTGATCTGCCGCAGCCGCGTGAAGCTTCTGGGCGTAGTCGATGGCCTGCACCGGGTCGTGTACCGAGCAGGGTCCGACGACCACCATAAGCCGATCGTCCTCACCCTTAAGAATGCGCCCGATAGCAGCCCGCGAATCGGCTACGAGCCTGCGATGGTCGGCCGTCAGCGGAAGTTCCTCTTCGAGGAGTGCAGGGGTGAGAAGCGGGCGCACCCGTGCGATACGGGTGTCGTCAATGCTGGTGGTGTCGTCTGTTTGTGGGGCCAAGGGGGGGCACATAATGTCGTAGTTCGTCGTAATTGCTCGGCAGGGGGGAAGGCGCCGTTCGGGTACATCCATAGGGTGATTGGGTTACCATCTTTCCAAACGGTGATCTACGGTGCTTGTTGATCACCACTATTTGATCACCAACTGATTTAGGGAGTGTATATGTTCGAGCAAGTCGTTCCTGTCAACAAAGAGCGCCACGGCGCGAAGAAGGTACGCGTCACAGGCAGCTTTGTTTTTGCCTCAAAGTTCCATGTGGCCTACGTCACGATGCATGAGTTTGCCCGCGCAAGCTCCATTTATCCGATCGTGTTCCTCGAAGACAAGGACAACGATGAGTTCCGCCCTGTCGCTATGATGGGTCTTGAGGCGGGAGAGAACCTCTTTGTTGACGCGGAGGGTAACTGGGCTGCCTCCTACATCCCCGCCATCATCCGCCGTTACCCCTTTGCGCTCACCAAGGCCCCCGACGGTGAGCGGTATGTGGTCTGTGTGGATGAGGGCAGCGATCTCTTGAGTGACACCGACGGTGCGGCGCTCTTTGATGCCGAGGGTAACCCCACCCAGGTCATTGAGAATGTGAAGCGCTACCTCGGTGAGTTGCAGCAGATGGACATGATGACCCAGGAGATGGGTAAGTATCTGGTGCAGAATAACCTTCTCACGCCGCTGAATATGCGCGTGAATGCGGGTAACGAAGTACGTAGCATCACCGGCTGCTACGTGGTGAACGAGGAGCGACTGAACAACTTCTCTGATTCTAAGTTTCTTGAGCTGCGCGAGAAGAAGTATCTTCCCGCGATCTATGCGCATCTCCTCTCATTGCCGCAGATCGAACGACTGGCCTCCCTCAAGAAGCCCGGTGCTGCCACAGCGGGTTCA
>JBDLQX010000098.1:0-20178 GCA_039800345.1 Pseudomonadota bacterium
CAGTAGCCATCAAAGACATATGGTGTTCGAGAGAAGAGTTCACCGACCTCACCGTCGGGAACTTCGTTGCCCTCCGGATCAAGCAGGCGGATAGCTCCCGAGCCAGCCCATTCGCGTCCGACGGATCCAAGACGGTCAATCTGTTCCTGTGGACGAAGCAGCGTGACCCATCCGGCCTCCGTTGAACCATAGAGTTCGTAGAGACTTCCGTTGCGAAAGAATTCCATGATGGCGAGTTTTGTATCTCGTCTGGCTGGCGCAGAAGAAATCATAAGTTTCTCCACAGAGCTCACGTCATACTTCGCCTTTACCTCCGAGGGAAGCCCTAGCATCATGATGTAGTGGGTTGGTACCAGAGAAGTGAATGTCACTCGCTCTGCGCAGAGCTTTGCCAACAAGACTTCAGGGTCGAAGCTTCTGCGATCATCAATGATGCAGGTTGCGCCCAAGTGAACAAATGTCTGGGCAAAATACAGAGAGTTGGCGTGGCACATCGGCATAACCAACAATGCCGTATCGGAGGGTTTGAATCCCATTTCAAGGGCCGTTGCCATTGCAATCAGCGTACTGCCCTCATGGCTGCGTATTACACCCTTAGGCCGTCCGGTCGTGCCGGAGGTATACATTAGGGCACTCATATCGGCTTGGGCAACAGAGGCTGGCTTGAGATCCGCAGGTGCTGTCGCAATGAGTTCTTCATAGGGCGTCCAGCCTACAGGCAGATGCTCACCGAACGCTACGTAAGCACTCTGCTCAATGTTCAACCGCCCCTTGAGTGGCTCGACTTGCCCGATGAGCAGGTCCTGGACTATGAAAGCGCGTGCCTCACTGTGCTCAGCGATATAGGCAATCTCCTTGGTCGTTAAGCGAAAGTTAATGGGTACAGCCACGAGACCTGCATGGGCAAGAGCGGTATAGATCTCCATCCATTCCAGGCAGTTGTATGCCAATAATGCAATGCGGTCGCCCTTTTCAAGGCCTAGAGCCCGTAGGCCGTCTGAAAGCCTTCTTACCCGTGCGTTCCACTGGGCATAAGTGAGAGCGCGACGAGAGTCTCGCACGCCGAGCTTATTCGGCGTGAGCCGAGCATGGGCGGCTACCGCATCGGCAAGCGTAAGCAGGTTGTTCATAAGGTACCTCTTGATAACGGGTGATGAGGGCGTTTGACGTTTCCCTGATTTTATGAATTCTGAATTCAGAATACAATAGGACCTTCGCAAATGCAACATAACTTAGGATTCACCTCAACCCACATCTATCGCACTTAAAAAACGCTATGAGCACACCCCATGTTTCCCCCAAGAGTGCAGCGGCACTGATCGCACGATTTCTTAAAGCCCGCCAAGTTGATCGGGTGTTTGCCCTCTGCGGCGGACACATCATGCCCATCTGGATGCGGCTCGATGCCGAGGGTATTCGTATCGTTGACGTACGCGATGAGCGCGCTGCGGTGTATATGGCGCATGCCCATGCAGAACTCACTGGAAGTCTGGGCGTGGCCTTGGTGACCGCTGGCCCCGGGGTCACCAACGCTATGACAGGTATTGCCAATGCCCATGTTGCACGTGCTTCCATACTGGTGCTCTCCGGCACCCCACCCCGCCTACAAGAGAATCGGGGCGCACTCCAAGACATGGTACACACCGAGTTTGTTCGGCCCCTCACGCGTTACGCGCGGACGATACGAGAGCCTGACCTGGTGCTACAAGAGCTCGATGAGGCAGTCGCCCGATCCCTAGGGCATGGAACGGAACCTGGCCCCGCCTATCTTGATTTCCCTGTGGATACTCTAAGGGCAGAGGTGAGCGCTGCGGTGCAACTACCGGAACTGATGCGACCGCGGCCTAAGATGCGACAACTGCCAGATCCCGAGACCATTGCGGAGGCCACCGACCTGCTCTGGACGGCAAAACGCCCGCTCGTGATCTCAGGACGGGGGGCGCGAGGCGCCGCCGCATCGCTCGTCCGACTGCTGGACCGCCTAGGTTCGGCATACCTAGATACCGGTGAGAGTCGCGGCTTAGTGCCGGAATCTCACCCTTCCGTCGTGGCAGCCATGCGTGGATCTGTCATGGCGGAGGCTGATCTTGTCATAACCCTTGGTCGTAAACTTGATTTCCAACTCGCCTATGGCTCCCCAGCCATCTTTGGAGAGGCAAGGTTCTTACGCATAGCTGACACACCTGCGGAACTGCGCGATAACCGTCGGGGCGCTGTAGAAGTCCTCGCATCAGTCGATGCAGCGCTCGAGGCGATACTAAACCATGCAGGCAATAGGACGGCGGCAGTCGATCACGACTGGGTTTCTCGTACGCGTGCGCAACATACCCAGCGGGCAGAAAAACTCGTTCAAGCGATGCGGTCAGCACCTGCCGGTTCTGACGGACTGATGCATCCCAACCGACTTCTATCAGCCCTACGCGAGGCACTACCTGAGGACGCTGTGGTCGTGGCCGATGGCGGCGACTTCCTGAGCTTTGCCCGGGTGGGACTACCTGCATCAACCTACCTCGACCCTGGGTCGTTGGGCTGTATTGGTATTGGTACTGCATTTGGAATTGCTGCAGGGCTCGCCTGCCCCGATCGCACGGTGGTTGTCGCTACTGGAGATGGCGCCTTTGGATTCAATGCGATGGAGATCGACACGGCTGCGCGGCACAAGGTACCTGTACTCATTGTCATTGCAAACAATGGATCATGGGCCATAGAGGTAAGAGATCAGCAAGAGACGCATGGAAAAGTCGTCGGCACCCGACTACAATTTGCGGACTATGCCGCCATGGCACGCGGTCTCGGACTCCATGCGGAGCGCGTGGAAAAGGCGGAGGATCTTCCAGCCGCCATTGCTCGTGCTTTGGCCAATCGTCCCGCGCTCTTGGATGTGCTAGTAACTCCTGAGGCAGCATCGTCAGATGCAAAATCAGGCCTGGCGTGGGTACCTGACCTTCAGGCTCTGGGCGCATGGGATGATGCTGAGCGCACTTGGCGAAAACTCGGAGAGCCAACATGATTGATTTCCAGATTAGTCCCGAACATCAGATGCTTCAGGCGCGCGTGCGTGAATTCGTGCGCTCTGAGATCATTCCACGCGAGACGGATAGCCGCCAAGGGCCTCACGGCCCAGAAGACAGCCTGCGCAGAGAACTCATCGAGGGCGCCCGTCGGGCAGGCCTGCTCGCCCCTCAGGCGTCTGTCGCGAATGGCGGTATGGGCCTGAGTCATGTCGGCCGCGCCATCGTATTCGAGGAGTCTGGTTACTCCCTACTCGGCCCGGTTGCCATGAACATCTTCGCGCCCGATGAAGGGAACATGCACCTGATGGAAGAAATCGCCTCCCCAGAGCAAAGAGAGCGGTACCTTCTGCCCCTCGTACGCGGCGACTCGCGTTCGTGTTTTTGCATGACAGAACCCGCACCTGGTGCCGGGTCTGACCCCTCTATGCTCAAGACTCTGGCCACCCCAGACGGCGACGGTTGGCGCATCAGCGGGGTCAAATGGCTGATTACTGGCGCGGAAGGGGCAGACTTCGCAATTATCATGGCCATGATCCCCGATGTGGGCGCCACCATGTTTCTCTCCCGCATGGATGCGGCCGGCATCTTGGTGGAACGAAAACTCGACACGCTCGATCGTTGCTTTCCGGGCGGCCATGCGGTGGTGCGGTTTGACGGTCTGAAGGTGGGCCCTCAGGATGTGCTGGGCGAAGTCGGACAAGGCTTTCGGTATGCACAGATTCGACTCTCTCCCGCACGGCTCACCCACTGCATGCGCTGGCTTGGCGCAGCACGACGGGCCCATGATGTTGCGGTAGCCTATTCGCGTGAGCGCTATGCCTTTGGAAAGCGTATTGGCGACCATGAAGGAATTGGCTTTTCCCTTGCCGATAACGAGATGGATCTACACCTAGCCCGCCTGGTGACTTGGCAGTGCGCCTGGACGCTTGATCAGGGCGAATTGGCCCTGAAGGAATCGAGCCGCGCCAAGGTGATAGTCTCAGAAGCCTTATGGCGTGTGGTCGATCGCTGCGTTCAGATACTTGGAGGCCAGGGCGTGACGGGCGAGACAATTGTTATGCGTATCTTTGCTGACCTGCGCGGCTTTCGAATTTACGATGGTCCCTCTGAGGTACACCGCTGGAGCCTCGCCAAGCATATTCTGAAAGGGAGAAGTACCTCAGGGCAGGCCACATCATGACCGAGACTGACCCTATGTTTCGATTAGCAGGCCACACCGCACTGGTCACCGGGGCATCAAGTGGCCTCGGGAGACACTTTGCTGGCCTACTAGCCCGCAGTGGCGCGCGTGTTGTTGCCGCGGCCCGGCGATCCGATCGGCTGGAGTCGCTCGTACAGACCTTGTCACAAGAAGGTTTAGCTGCGCGAGCCTGCAGTCTGGATGTCACCGAGGCTGAGCAGATGAAAGACTTCTTTCAAGAACTCGAGACCACCGACTGGCTACCAGATATTGTCGTCAACTGTGCGGGCATCGCGACGTCAAAGCCACTTCTGTCTCAGACCCTCGCAGACTGGGACTCCGTGATGGATACCAATCTTAAGGGCGCCTGGCTTGTCTCCCAGGAGGCAATACGCAGACTCGTGAGCAGACAACAAGGCGGCGCAATCATCAATATCGGGTCCATCATCGGCGAGCGTGTCGCTGGGGGTGTCGTGTCCTACTGCGCATCAAAGGCTGGCTTACATCACCTCACTCGGGCTATGGCGCTGGAGGTGGCTAAGTTGGGAATCCGTGTTAATGCGTTGGCCCCGGGCTATATCCGAACAGAACTCAATGCAGAATTCTTGAACTCTCCGGCCGGGGAACGTCTAAAGTCGCGCATCCCGCAGCAACGCTTTGGTCAGCCAGAAGATCTCGATGGCCCACTTCTCCTTCTCGCAAGCGATGCGGGGCGCTTTATCACAGGTACTGTGCTTGCCGTCGATGGCGGACACCTGGTGAGTAGCCTATGACCGATATCAATACCCCCCGTCTTGCCGACTGGCTGCGAGAGAATGTGGAAGATTTCCGCGGGGCCCTGCGCATCACGACGCTTACAGGGGGGCAGTCAAATCCTACCTACCGCATCGACGCCGATACGCACCGATGGGTTCTCAGGCGTAAACCACCGGGCGCCCTACTAGCTTCGGCCCATGCGGTCGATCGAGAGTTTCGCGTGCTCCAGGCGCTGCAGAGGTCAGATGTTCCGGTTCCCAGAGTCCATGCCTTATGCACCGACGAGACCGTGATCGGGAGTATGTTCTACATCATGGACTTCGTTGAGGGACGAACCTTTATTGATCCCTCGCTACCCGGGATGGATCCGTCTGAACGTCTCGCCATCTATCAAGAGTTACAGAGAGTCCTTGCGGCAATCCACTCTGTTGACATTCATAAGGCGGGGCTCACGGACTTTGGACGACCAGGAAACTATCTCGCCCGTCAACGCGATCGGTGGGCCAATCAGTATCGGACTAGTCAGACTGAGACCATTTCCGCCATGGACAATCTCATTGACTGGTTACACGCCAATCCGCCGCCCGAGGGCGACACCACTCTGGTTCACGGTGACTTTCGGCTCGACAATGTTCTCTTTCATCCTACCGAGCCCCGGGCCCTAGCCGTAATCGACTGGGAGCTCTCTACCTTGGGCAATCCCGAGGTCGACCTCGCCTATCACGCCATGGCATGGCATCTCAGCCCGGAGGAGTTTCGCGGCCTTCGGGGCCACAATCTGACATCACTTGGAATCCCCTCAGAGGCCGAGCAGCTAGTTGGATGGAGCAGACTCTCGGGGCGTTCGGTGCCCAACGATTGGGTCTACTACCTAGTCTTCAATATGTTTCGCCTGGCGTGCATTCTGCAAGGCATACTTGCGCGCGCAAAACAAGGAAATGCTGCATCGGACGACGCAGAGACAACAGGCCAGCGGGCCCGGTTGATTGCACAGGCAGGCTGGTCGCTCGCAAGCGCAAGGATCGATGGCGCCGGCGGAGAATCGTCGGTCTAAGTAGAGCCCTTGTGCTTAGGTTCAATCGCACGCGCAACCGCGTCGGCAGGAAGAATCAACCCGAAAAATTGTGCTGCCTGCTAGGCTGCCGCATGGTCACAAGTTCCTCTGCAGCGGTGGGATGTACCGCTAGCGTAGCATCCAGGGCTGCCTTGGTCGCCTTCAACTGCAAGGCCACTCCCATGAGCTGCGCCATCTCACCAGTATCAGGTCCGATCGCATGGAATCCAAGCACCCGATCACTCCGCCTATCGACAAGCAATTTCATGAACATCTTGGAATGATGGCCAGACAGGGTGGCTTTCATCGGCCTGAAATGCGTGGTGTAAACATCCAGTTCGGGGAAACTCTTGAGCGCTTCCTCCTCGGTCAATCCGACAGTACCGAGCTCCGGTGTGGTGAAGACCGCCGTTGGCACAAGGCTGTGATCGACCGCCACTTTCTTTCCTCCAAAAACAGTATCAGAAAATGCATGGCCCTCACGAATCGCCATGGGCGTGAGGTTCACACGATTGGTCACATCACCAACGGCATAAATGTTTGGAATAACAGTTCGTGAGAAATCGTCCACGGGTATCGCTCCGTGCGCATCTAGAGTGATCCCAACGCCCCCGAGCCCAAGGTTCTCTGTCCGAGGCTTGCGCCCAATCGCCTTGAGTACAGCGTCCACTTCCATTGCCCCACCGTCATCAAATATCACACCCAATCCATGAGTACGCTCTTCAACCCTCATAATTCTCTTATTCGCATGAAGATTGAGTCCTGTCTGGCCCAACTCCGCTTCCAAATGACCTTGCAACTCAGTATCAAATCCGCGAAGAATCCTCGCTCCGCGGTAGACAACATGTACCTCTGATCCAAGATTGCTTAAGATACAGGCAAGCTCCAGCGCGATGTAGCCCGCACCCTGAACAACCACCCGCTTCGGCTGATGGTCTAGCAGAAAAAAATCGTTTGAGTCGATGCAGAGCTCATGCCCGACTAGCTGATCATCGTTGACAGGCTGAGCGCCTGTGGCAATCAAGATAAAGTGCCCGGCTAGTACATGATCATCACCAACCCTAACCCGATTCTGGTCAATGAGACGGGCGGTTCCCTGAAAAATCTCCACACCGGCTTTCTCAAGATTCACTCGATAAACAGCCTCAAGGCGAGCCACCTCAAGATCCCGATTTGCCTTAAGGAGACCCCAGTCGAACTCTGTGAGGCCTATAGTCCAGCCAAAGCCACGCGCCTCCTCAAATTCAGTCGGGAATCGACTGGCGTAGACCATCAGCTTTTTCGGAACGCAGCCTCTAATGACGCAAGTGCCACCCATCCGGTATTCCTCAACCAAGGCCACCTTGGCCCCATGCTGCGAGGCAATTCGCGCAGCACGCACTCCGCCAGATCCGCCGCCAATAACGATTAAGTCATACATGCTGCGAGCACTCCCCTTTGGAATCCGATTTTTGAATCCACTGTCTTAGCCCAACTAATCCCTGCCACCAAGAGCCAGATGGTCGTTTCGGTCAGAACCGGGTTGTGAGGTTGATCCACCCTTCGGGCAAGACGTTCACTAACTTTGCCTCTAACCATTTGTCACCACCGGTCAAGATTGCAAGCCCCACCAATAACACGAAAAGACCGAAACCTTTCTTCACATTCTCCATGTGCGTCAGCACCCAGCCACGCACCTTCCCAAATCCTCTGCGCGAAGCGTAAGCCACCGCCACGAGCACGGAAGCTGCACCCAGTCCAAACATGCCTAGTATAAGAGTCCCGCGCGCAGCACCTCCCTCAGTCGCAACCATGGTGAGCGCACTCGCAAGCATGGGCCCCGAGCATGGGCTCCATACCATTCCCAGCAGGCTGCCGGTTGCGAAGGCTCCCAATAAGGAACTGCTATCGACACGAGTAGTGGCCGAGTAAGCACCACTGGCCAACGGCGATATCAGGCGGGTGAAGCCTTCGTTCAGGACGGGTATCAACATCACTAAGCCAAAGCCAATCAGCAGCAAGGCCCCCACGACTCGAATGACGTCTGCATCAATGCCGAGAGCCTCTCCAGCGACGCCAATAAGCAGGCCAAGCATCGCAAACATGGCCACCATGCCAGCGCCCATAGCAACTGGCGCCCACCGATTGGCCTGCAGTGCACCGCCAAGAACGACCGGGAGCAACGGGAAAACGCATGGGTTTAAGGTGGTGAGGCTGCCCGCCACCCATGCCAGGCCAAGTTCGGTGAGAGTCGGCATGCTACTGGAGGGATGCTTTGGGTTTGGTCAGTTGGGTGATGAGCGTACGCACATCCTCCCTGCCGAGGTAAATACGAAACGCAGTCATCAGAGCGCCCTGAGGAATGCAGCTTTGATGTCAGTCGCCTGGGTCTGTCCAGCCAGGCGGGCGACTTCCTGAGAGCCTTTGAAGATCACCATGACCGACTGGGAGCGAATCTTCATACTTTTGCGAAGTTCCTTTTCCTTGTCGTAATCGGCCACAAGAACAGTCATGGCCTTTAATTGAGGGTCTGCCTTAAGGGTTTCGAGTGACTTGGTCTGTGCAACACAGGTTGAGCACCAGTCGGCATGGAAATGAACGGCCACCGGCTTACCTTGCTGCTGCATGGCACCCAGCTCCGACGGGCTAAAAGGCTTGAGTTCCAGGGCGTTCGCCCATGTGGTCATAGCAAGCAGACCGGCCGCAAGGGTGGCCTTGATACCAGATTTGAGACCGCGCTGATTCATGTCATTCTCCGAGTGAGGGTTCAGAAATAGCTGGCATTTGGCTGCCAGCTACGAATTCGCCGAAGCGCATGTTTTGGTTACAGTCGCGTCGATATTTTTTAGGGTTAGGCTAGCTTGTAACCAAATTGGACGTCCAAACGAAATGACCGAAGAGAAAGCGCCCCATCAAGCCGAAATCCGTCTCAAACCCCTCTGGATTTTGGCACAGTCGGGTGACGAACAGGCCTATGCGGAGTCTCTCGCCTTAATGGCAAGGCAGCTCCGGGGGTATTTTCGAAGACGTATGCCCGCTTTGGTTAGCGATGTCGAGGATCTGGTTCAGGAGACATTACTTGCAGTGCACCTGCAGCGTGGAACCTATGATGCGAATTACCCGGTTACTGCCTGGCTCCTGGCCATTGCAAGGCACAAGCTCGTGGATCTCTGGCGCCGCCGCGGTCGCAGGGAGAGTCTGCACGACGATCTGGACGATCTTGACGGATTACCTATGTTGGAGGAACACGCTGACGTTCACGCTTCTCGCGATCTTTCCGTGCTGTTGCAGGCACTTCCCGAGCCTCAGCGGCAGGCCATTGAACTCACAAAACTAGAAGGCTTATCGATTGCAGAAGCATCAACCCGCACCGGTCTCTCGGAATCGTCGATCAAAGTATTGGTGCACCGGGGGCTCAAGCGACTCTCTAAACTGGTGAAGGAGTAATTGATATGGACACAAACCAGCTGATTTCGGTTTTATCCCGTGGGGCTGGCCCCGCACCAACCTCAGCCGTGCCAAGGCGACTGATCCCAGCCTCGGTGGCTGGGTTAATGGCGAGTGTCTTGCTGTCGGCAAGCCTTCTTGGCCTCTTATCCGCTGAGAGCTTTCTACAGCCCATCACCTGGGTCAAGCTTGGCTATGCCATGGCTCTGGCCCTTGCTGCCGGGCTGCTCACGACTGCTCTCGCCAAACCCGTATCGAGGCTGGGTGGTCCGAGCAAGCTGCTCTTTGCCGTGGTGATAGCCATGGTCATGGGCGGAATTGTAACTTTTGCGCTCGTACCAAATGCCGATAAGAATGCCGCTGTGTTTGGCCAAACATGGCTGTCTTGCTCATGGACGCTCATGGCATTCTCTTTGCCAGCCCTGCTCGGCATACTACTAGCGCTCAGAACACTGGCACCTACGCGACTCACGCAGGCCGGCTGGGCAAGTGGGCTTTTGGCAGGAGGGCTCGGCGCCCTGGGTTACGCCTTGGCCTGCCCGGAATCCTCACCCACTTTTGTTGCCATCTGGTACACGCTCGGGATTTTTCTGACAGGGCTTATCGGACGCCTGATCGCACCCATGGCGTTACGTTGGTGATATGTCTTTGTCATCGTCCCGCGCGCATTCGGGAGGAATACCATACCCCGCTGATCGCACAACCCCCTGCGCATCAAGCTCTACTTGGAACCAGACGCATAAGGAGTTTTCAAACCGATAAGACCAGAACTCCCCCCTTTTGCGCCCAAGAACGTTTCTCTGGAGCGACGGGCCAATAATTGCCTCAACCTCTGAGGCTAGCATGCCAGGGCTGATCTTCTCAAAGTTCTTCTCATGCAGTACCTGCGTCCATTCCGTAACGATATCGAACCGATCAAAGTCGACCATATAGGTGTGAAGCCCATAGGGTCCTCTTGCGTAAACTAAACGTGTACCGTCTTTCAAACCCATCTGCCGGGTGGGTTCCCCCATACTCACCCTGACCTCTGCTCGTGACTTACCAAGGAGCTGCTGAGACGGACCATACGAGGAACAGCCAATAATCGCTGCGCTAGAAAGCGTTAGTAACATGACACTTAGACGGGTATGCAACATGGTTTTCGCCATCTCACTGGGCTTACGTGACGAAGGGGTTTGATGGTCTAGGGTTTCTCACCGCGCTAAAGTCCTATTTGTCTTTGACATCAAGAATAGAAGGAGCTTCGATGCTGACGCAAGTGCAAATTTCGTGGGTAAATCACTTGTTCTTTGCGAGCATAGTGTTCTGGTTTTTAGCTTGGCAGGAGCTTTCCTCTCCCTGGGCAACAAAGTATGCGCCCCCTCAGGTAGCCAAGGCCCTTTATATCCAGCCTCGAACCCCACCTCCTGCTTTCGATCCGGAGGCCAGCGACACCAGTTGGGACTCCTCTGAGTCCAACGCTTTTGAACCGCTGTCTTTTGACTCGCTGTGATTAAACAGCTGCGCTGAGGTAGTGTACCTGACTGTGATGTGGCTGGCGTTTTACAATGCGAGCAGACTACACTCTACGCTTGGTTATATGAGTCCAATAAACTTTGAGAAAAGCTGGTGGTCAGCCCAGCAAAGAAAGTCTGCCTAATGTCCCTGGTTATGGGATGCGCTAAACGAGGGCAAGGTCAACCTTTGGTGCGGAAGGTCTTGCGCCTTGGTTGGGTTGGCTGCAGATCCTAGGGTTTTCGGATAAAGACTGGAGTAATTCGGTCAACGTCGGAAGAAAACTGCCTACCGACTGCGAAGAAAAGATCTCTCCATGCGCCTTAATTGCCTAACCAGGGTGTGAATGCGCTAGAGTAGCTCTGCAGTTCCACTCGGCTTCCCAACCCTCTTTTAAAGGACGATCGCAATGAAGAATTCAGTGTTAGTCGTTGCCTCCATGTTTGCTGCATCCCTCGCGTTTGCCCACGGCTGCCCGGGCGAGATGAAGAAGATTGATGCTGCATTGCCAACGGCGAAGTTAAGCCAGGCGGATGCATCAAAGGTTAAAGACTTACGCGCCAAAGGAGAAGAGCTTCACAAAGCAGGTAAGCATACAGAGTCTATGGCGAGCTTAGCAGACGCAAAGAAGATGCTTGGCATTTAATCAAGCCTTGTTAGTCGCTCCGATCTGGAGCGCTAACAACGCCGGAAGCTCGTAGGATGAGGTGAGGGGCCGGAAACACCGGTCCCTTTTTTATTTTGAACGTGCCCTGACCGTATACAGGCGCTTCTGGCGTACCTCTCTAAGAAAATCCATGCAGGGTGCAAGATCCTTCTTAGCGCTCTACCGATGATTGAAATTAATAGGCGTCTTGCAAGGGTCTTCACGATCAATTCTTGTAGTCACCCAAATGAAGTCAAAAAGTTGCTGGTCACCGATGGCAGGGATTTCAACCGCTGAAAGCGTGCCTGATCGAGACTCGGCCACCGCCGCCTTTAGTGGGGGAGACTCAAGAAAACCAACCGCAATTACATTCCTAGTGCGCAGCAGATGATTTGCATAGTGCGGCATACCGAAGTTCTTTTGAACGTGACCATTTCCTGCAATCACCACTGCAGGAAGAGAAGTAAGGGCATTAATCACCATCGAAATGTCTGTCGACTGCTGAACCAGTCGCATGATGGGAAGCATGCTCTTTGGCAGGTGACCGCAATGGCCTTCAATTAGTGCCGCATCGAGATCCGCTAAGGCGGTTGCTGAGAGTGGAGCTTGCTCTAGAACGGCTTTGATGCCTTCGGGGACTGCATTCGATCCATCGGATAAAAACCGTCGCCCAAGACCTGGAAGAAGATTTCCGCCTGTGACGGGTAGCCCGATACGTTGGGCTGCTGCAAATAGCGGTTCATGAAGTGGCCATTCCCATGCCCTCTCATTGAATCCTTTCAACTGCAGGTGCTGTAAAAGGCTATCCGCCGCTCTAGGAATGACAAAAGACTCTTGCGAAGGCAATTGTTCGAAAACGACATGAAGGTTCGTCCGATTAAGGTCTTCTAAAAGCCTAGCGCGATGCTTGTGATGCTCCGGGTTGTCGTGTAGCTCTCCTAGAAAAACCAGGTCTGTACGCCGAAGATTCTTCACCAAATCCTCATAGCCAATCCAAGTCTGCGACGTACTAGACCATATTGCTGGGCGTGTGAGAGGAGCTGCCGAAAGGCCCGAAGCAAACCAGACCGTTAAACAAAATACGATCGTAAGAAAGGAAGATGACCGAACCAGTCTGCTGATCACTGCTGCTGCTATCGGTGCAAATGACATCAAACATCTTTCCTCTGAGATGCAGGGCTACTTATTTCTATACGCTTAAGCAGCATTCGCCCAGACTCGGCTACTTTTTGCATAGATCCTTCGAGTAACGCCATCTCCCGTAGCGATTGAGAGAGAATCAGATACTGGCTTGCACCGACTCGGGTAGATTCCGAGTCTGTTCCGACTTGCCCGACCTCTCGCGCGATAGTCTCAAAGCTCTGCCTGAGCCTCTCAATCTTCTCCTTAAGTTCCCGCGCATCTTGCTCTGTTGTAACTCTTTTGGAAACAAGCGCATCAAGAGTTGCAATCACAACCTCGAACGCGCCTATTTCTTGGGCAATGACAACCCGCGTATCTACGCTTTGCTTTAGAGCGCGAGCACTGCTCACCTCAGTCGTTTCACGGAGGCTGTCTATCTGATTATCAAGGACACGATTTACTGTGCTGAGACGTTCCCCAACACTCACGACCTCACTCAGAATTCTGTCAAGGTCATGAACGATTAACTTCACACGGTCAAGAAAATGATTGAGATCGGAGGCCAGCTCACCAAACTCGTCGGCGGAATTCACTTTTGCCCGATGCGACAAGTTCATGACACCTTTAGCGAGCGTCGAAGCTGTTGCTCTCAAGGTCACCAGCGGTTCCATCCTGATTCGAAGTAATAGAAAAAGAACTATGGTGTGCAGAATTATTTTGAAGCTGAGGGCAGATGCCATCACAGAGAGCTCTTTCCACCATATTTCCTGCTTAGGCTCTAGATAGCTACGCACTGTTACCGTGCCCAGTGGCTCACCAACTTTTGCCTTTACATGGCAACCTAGGCAGGCCTGCTCGGCTCGGATGCTTATAGAAGCCTCATTAAACTCGCCGACAGACCACTTTGGCTGCAAACCCTGCGGCTTAAACTTAAAGGTCTGCTGGATCGATTCGATCGTTGCCTCGGAAGGGAGAATTGCAATCGCCAGGCCAAGATCAGAGAAGTTACGGTCCAAGATTGGGAAAACCGTTTGGGCGGCAACTGGCCCACCAGAATTCAACATAATTGCACGGATATCTTCAGCCAATTGCTGGGCTGCACGCTCGACCCGAACTTGCTCCGTTGTCTTGAAATCGTACTTCAGCGTTACGTAACGAATCGCAACTTCTGCCGCGGCGACTACCAGCAATAGAAGAAAAAAATCTCGAATCATGTGAAACGAGAATGAGGTCTCGAACCTCCCAAAGTCTTTTGCCTTCACGATATTCCTCAAAAAATACGAGACCCGGTGTAGGAAACGGGGTCATGAATGCCCCTAGTCTAGCGATGGGGCCACAGATCTAGCCTTTGCCTGGAGCGTTACCTGGGGCAATAGATGGTCTGCCACTTAGACTCAACCCAGCCTTTAGAAAGGCCACCCAAAAGCGTTTATCGTTTACGTAACGTCTCAACCATGCGGCGGCAAAGTTGAAGATGGATGTCCGTGAGCTTGCCCTCCGCTGAGGCTTCAACCACTGACTCAATTAATAGAAGCGCTTGTTCATTGCGCTGGCTGGCATTGACTAGCACGCGACGCAACTCGTCGATGAATTGATCGCGAGCGCCGATCTCACGAATCAGGGGATCCCAATAGGATGAACGGTGTCGCTCGAGAAGTTTTCAACGTTACCTGAAAATCTCGATGACGCCTATCACGCGCAATTTTCTCAAGGAGCGTTTCAACCGTGTTGGTCTCGCCCTCCAGCATTTGCAAAAACGTTCCGTTCGCGTAGAGGAGCATGCCAGTGACGCCCAGACTCGGGTTGTTGTGTTTGCATTGCTCTAGAAGATCGACCAAAGCTTTGGAGGTCAAAGGTTTGGACTCACGGCTGAGGTAGGTCACACGAAGCATCAGTCAAACTCCGTTCAGGTTGCGCTTTGACGCTGTCCAGTTGCACCGAGTCTACCTGAAAACAGATCAGAGGCCGTGGTGGTTACGGCTGACCAACGAAGCAGTGATGGGCGGTGCACATTAGCCACGGTTTTCGTAGAGACCCAGCTTCTGGTGCAGCGGCGTTTCGTCGGCCATGAACACAAACGTGGGCTGATCTTTCAGGTTCGTTAGAGTCACTGGGGTGTAGCCTGGTGCGCAGCAGGTATCTGCCTCGGCCAAGGTAAATTTTTGGGAGCCACTGTCGGCGGCAATGTCCGTGCGGAGCTGGCCTTCGATTACGTGAAACACGCAGGCCGGTGAGCGGACGGGTAAGCGAAGTGTCTGACCTGGACGCAACATGAGCGCATAAAAACCCAGTATGTTCTGGACATGGTCGCCGGTCTGAGGGTTGATATAGGTGAGTTGGACACACTCGGCCTCGGGTTGTTTTCCAGCCAATGCCAAGAGTGACGCTCGGGCGTCTTTCCATGGATAACGCAGCAGTGGATAAGCCTTGCGGCTCCGCTCAAATACGGTAGTGGGAGCCAGGCCTGCAGCCGTAGCAGGGGCATCGTTCGCATGCTCAGCATGCACATGCTGACGGTTACCGTTTATGTGGTAGCTGGTCTCGGTGTAGTACACCAGGGGCAGATCGAGTACATCCAGCCAGATCACGGGCTGCTCGCCATCATGTCCATGCTCGTGCCATAAACCCGTGGGGGTGAGGATAAGGTCGCCACGCAACATAGGGCATCTCTCACCATCCACCGTGGTGTACGCGCCCTCGCCTTCGACGATCATGCGCACCGCATTGGGCGTATGGCGGTGGCTGGGTGCCCACTCCCCCGGTAACAGCAATTGCATTCCCAGATACATAGCGGCGCTGGCCTGCATTTTTTCTAGGCCGTGGCCAGGGTTTGCCAGTACCAGCACGCGACGCTCTGCTTTTTCAATAGGGGTGAGTTCGCCTGCTTGCAAGAGCAAGGGCTTGATCGTCTGGTAGTACCAGACGGTCGGGCGCGTCTGGCGGGTGGGCACCTGGGGTGGCAATACGCCACGCAAGCTCGGCCACAAGGGCACCAGGTTGTGGGCGCGTAGGTCTTGCACGTAGTCCGAAGGCAGGTCTTCAAGTCGGCCAAGGTCATTCATAGCAATCCTTTAATGTTGAGCCGCGTCGAGGCAGTTGCCCACGTTCCAGCCATAGAGCCATTCCACGGCATCGTAAAAGCGCTCGGCGGAGCGGCCGCGCCAGAGGTCGTTGCGTACGAGGCGCTCCACCCCTTTGGCGTGGTAAATCCTGCCCATTTCGCGCGCTGAAAGCACGATGCGCGCAGTACGCGCTGCGCGCGCCTTCTGGTACATGTCAAAGGCTTTGACGAAATCGTTGTCATGGGCCTTGAGGGCCTCACCCAAGGTGACCGCGTCTTCCAGGGCCATGCAGGCGCCTTGCGCAAGGTATTGCGTGGTGGGGTGAGCGGCATCGCCCAGCAGCGTGACCTTACCAAAAGACCATTGGCCGATGGGCTCGCGGTCGGCAGTGGCCCAGCGCTTCCAACTCTTAGGTAGGTCGATGAGTTGTCGGGCCTTGGCGCAGATACCCTGGAAGTAGCTCTGCACCTCTTCTTTGCTGCCCTCGGTCACGCCCCATTCTTCCTGCTGGCGGCTATGAAAAGTTACCACTACGTTGTACTGCTCGCCGCCGCGCAGGGGGTAATGCACCAGGTGGCAGCTGGGGCCAACCCAGATGCTGGCGGCATTCCACTGCAGATCCCTCGGAAAATCTTCGCGCTCTACCACCGCGCGGTACACCACATGGCCAGTGACGCGGGCCTGGTCGCCTACATACTGCTCACGCACCACCGACTTCACGCCATCCGCGCCGATGAGTGCGAGGCCCCGATGTAGCTTGCCATTCTGGTCGGTGAGCGTCACACCTTGATCGTCCTGGCCTATTGCAGTAACGCGGGTAGACGTCATGAACTCCACACGACCAGTTTCGAGCGCGCCTTCAAGCAGAGACTGGTGCACATCGGCGCGATGAATGACTGCGTAAGGGTTGCCAAAACGCTTGATGAAAGCCTCGCCCGTTGGTATTCGGCCCACCTGGTATTCATCAATGGCATCGTGCATAACCATGAAGTCGGTGTAGACCGCACGGCTTCGGGCCTTGTCGCCCACACCCAGCGCATCAAACGCATGGAAAGCATTAGGGCCGAGTTGGATGCCTGCGCCGATCTCGCCGATCTGAGGGGATTGCTCTAGCACTTTAACCTTGAAGCCCTGGCGGGTGAGTGCGAGCGCGGCAGCCAGGCCGCCAATGCCGCCACCGGCGACCAAAACGGGAAGATCTGATGAACTTTGCATGGACTCTTCAGTGAATCATAGAAAATCTGCGTATCCGAGGCTGTGACATGGCCAAGGAATCACAAGCGATCTCCACTCGCAGCCACAAGACGCGCAAGGGCCTCTTGAAGCAGGGGCCGTGTGGTCGCAAAGTTCAGTCGTACCCAACCTGGTGCGCCAAACTGCTCACCAGGACTCAGGGCAAGTCCATGCGCATGCAGTACCGACATGAATGACTGGCCGTGCAGCTGCTCCCATTCTCTAGCATCGATCCAGGCCAAATGAGTGGCCTCGGGGTTAAGCCAGGAAAGCCCCTTACAGCGGGAAATGGCGTCGTCTATCAAAGAGATATAGCCGCGTAACTTCGTCAATAGCGCCTGCCGCCATGGTTCGCCCTGCGCCAGAGCCGCGAGACTGGCCTGATAGGCGAAACCCGATGGACTTGGCAGTAGGCCTTGTAGGTTCTTCAGCGCAGCCCGCAGTACTGGGTTCTTCACCACCGCCCAGGCCAAACCTATCCCGGCAATATTGAACGTCTTGCCAAGAGACATCAAGGTAACTGTTCTCTCTGCGATCTCTTTGTTCAGACTGGCCATCGGAATATGCCTCAGGGCGGGATCGAGAATCAGATCGGCGTGGATCTCATCGGAACAGACAATGAGATCTTTCTCACAGGCAACAGCGGCAAGAGCCTCGAGCTCGTGTCGTCGATATACTGTGCCGCCCGGATTCTGGGGATTGCAGAAAAGCAGAAGTCTGCTCTTCGACCCGCAGGCATCACGCAGATCATCACCCGACAAGAGAAGCCTTACGGGACCTTGCGAGGCATCACAGCGCTGCGGTATCGCCCGTTGGGGCCGTCCAAACATAGCCGCTGCCAGATGTAGATGATGATAGATTGGAAGGGGAAATAGCACCTGCTGATCTGGTTGGGTATAGGCCAATGCGCTCGCATACAGGCCCGGAACCACACCCGGGAGCATCACCAGCCACTCCGGATCAACCTCCCATTTATACAGAAGAGACAATCGCTCACAAATCAGGGGCGCCAGATTGACAGGGGCAGTGGCGTAACCGAATCTCGCGCATGAGAGGTACCTCGACATCGCCATTTGAATTGGCTCTGCCACATCAAAATCCATGTCGGCCACCCAGAGCGGAATGAGCTTAGGAAGACCTGTGGAAGCATCGATCTGCTTACTCTCAGGAAACTTACCCCAGCGATAAGAATCGGGGGGAACTGTCTTGAGGTTAAATCGATCATCCATGGCGGTCAAAGTCTATTCAGAGCCTTTATGACAGTTTAAACCGCCCCGGGGTTTTGCGGAGGCTCCTACGAAAAAGTGAGTCGCCCCGGGTTTTGGGGAGGCTGGTTCGTTTTAATCATGCGACTGTTAAGCATTAAGGGGGGCTGAACTGCTCCGGTGCTCCACGGCTTGACCAATGAATCCAGCCTCATTGGTGGAATCGGATCGGATTGATATACTTGTATAGCAACGTGATCCTTGGAGAAAACTATGCTCGCCATTCGTCTGCCCGAGAACATTGAAGCCCGCCTGACCCAACTGGCCCAGGAAACCGGCATGACAAAGACCGCACTCGTACGCGAGGCCATCCTTGAGCACATCGACGACCTGGAAGACTACTTCCTAGCCGAGGCGCGTGCCCGCAAAAATCGGAAAACCATTTCCCTGGAAGACGTGGAGCGCGAGCTTGGCCTGGCAGATTGAATTCGACCCGGACGCCCTCAAAGACCTACGCAAACTTGATAAACCCATCCAGATCCGCTTGGTGGGTTTTTTGCGCCGCCGCGTCAGCAGCCTGACCAATCCGCGAGACATTGGCGAAGCTCTCTCTGGCCAGAAGCTCGGCAGTTACTGGAAGTACCGCGTCGGCGTCTGGCGGATCATTTGTGACATTCAGGACCAACGGATAGTGGTCCGGGTGCTTCGCATCGGCAATCGGCGTGAGGTCTACCGCTAGGGCTCTCGATCCGACCATTCAGGCCGCCGCCCTCATCAGATAATCCCCCTCGCCCAGCGCCTGTAGTCTTAATTTGTAGGCTTGACAGGGAAGTCTACGAGTCGGCCGCTATCTGAACTGGATCGCCAGTCTTTGCAGGTACTCAAACCGAGCGCATCAAGCCGCCGTCAACGCGGATATTCTGGCCAGTGATGTACGCCGCGCCTTCTGACGCCAAAAAGGCGATAGTCGCAGCCACTTCTTCGCTGGTCCCGTAACGCTGCATGGGCACGCTTTCGCGGCGATCCTCTTTGGCCGGCAGGCTGTCGATCCAGCCGGGCAAGACATTGTTCATGCGCACATTGTGCACAGCATGTTCATCAGCAAACAACTTGGTAAAAGCGGCCAGGCCTGCCCGCGCGACCGCCGAGGTGGGGAACAGGGCGCTTGGCTCGACCACCCAGGCGCTGGAAATGTTGACGATGGACCCAGCTTTTTGCCGGACCATGATAGGCGCTACGACTCGTACAGCACGTACCACGTTCAAAAAATACATGTCTAATCCCAGGTGCCACTGTACATCGGTCAACTCCAGCAACGGGCCCTTGGGGCCATGGCCAGCGCTGTTGACCAACACGTCGATGCGGCCCCAGCGCGCCATGGTTTGATCGACGAGCGTTTGTAGGTCTTCGGTCGATTGGTTGGAGCCTGTTAAGCCCAAGCCGTCTAACTCGCGTCCCAGGGCCTCGCCCTTGCCGGACGAAGACAACACCGCCACGTGAAAGCCCTCCTGCGCCAGCTTGTGGACCGTAGCCGCCCCCATGCCACTGCCGCCGCCCACCACCATCGCCACTTTGTTGTTCATTTACAGGTCCTTTGTCTTATCTTGTTTCTCGAACGTTCGATATAGCTACGTACGGTTACCGTACCAAGTGACTCCCCGACCTTTGCCTTCACATGACACCCCAGGCAGGCCTGCTCTCCTCGTATACTTATGGAGGACTCTTTAAACTCACCAACAGACCACTTTGGCTGTAAACCCTGCGGCTTAAACTTAAAGGTCTGTTGGATCGACTCAATAGTTGCCTCAGAGGGAAGAATCGCAACCGCCAAGCCGAGATCCGAGAAGTTGCGGTCCAAGATTGGAAAAACCGTTTGGGCTGCAACTGGACCACCGGAATTCAACATGATCGCACGGATATCTTCCGCCAATTGTTGAGCAGCACGCTCAACCCGTACTTGCTCCGCAGTCTTAAAAGCTGTACTGA
>JBDLQX010000099.1:0-16724 GCA_039800345.1 Pseudomonadota bacterium
ACAACGTGAAGATGGTGGTCACCCTGATCAACCCGATTGCCATGGAGCAGGGCCTGCGCTTTGCCATCCGTGAGGGCGGCAGAACCGTCGGCGCCGGCGTCGTCGCAAAAGTGATCGAGTAGAGGCAAATCGGAATATAGGGGCATAGCTCAACTGGCAGAGCGTCGGTCTCCAAAACCGAAGGTTGGGGGTTCGATTCCCTCTGCCCCTGCCACTTCCGATTCCAGACCATCATGACCAGCGCGCCAACCGACGTCCAATCCCGACTGCCTGACCGGCTCATGCTGGCAGGCTCGTTGGTGGCATTTCTCGCGGGCGTGTATGGGTATCACTGGGCGGATGCGCAGGCCTGGAAGGCCTTGGGTTTTTTGTTTCTTGGCCTGGCGGTGGCCGTGGGGCTGGGCCTTGCCTCTCCTTCGGGTCGGCGGTTTATCGGATTTTCCCGTGAGGCGGCCCATGAGACGCGTCGTGTGGTCTGGCCCTCACGCAAAGAGACGCTGCAGACCACAGGCATTGTCTTTCTCTTTGTACTGATCATGGCCCTATTTCTCTGGCTTGCCGACAAGTCGTTGGAGTGGATCCTGTACGACCTTTTGCTCGGATGGAAGTAACAATGACCAAACGCTGGTATGTCGTGCACGCCTTCTCTGGCATGGAAAAGAGCGTGGCCAAGGCCATTCAGGAACGCATTGATCGGGCGGGCATGCAGGAGATGTTTGGTCAGATTCTGGTGCCTGTCGAAGAGGTCGTCGAGATTCGTGGCGGACAGAAGGCCATCTCGGAGCGTCGGTTCTTCCCAGGCTATGTGCTTGTTGAGATGGAGATGAACGACCAGAGCTGGCACCTTGTGAAAAATACCAACAAGGTCACGGGTTTTGTAGGTGGGTCTGGCAGTAAGCCCACGCCAATATCGCAGGCCGAGGTCGACAAGATCATGGCCCAGATGCAAGAAGGCGTGGAGAAGCCCAGACCGAAAGTGCTCTTTGAAGTCGGTGAGGTCGTGCGGGTCAAAGAGGGGCCGTTTACCGACTTTAACGGCAACGTGGAAGAAGTGAATTACGAGAAGAACCGACTGCGGGTGTCTGTCACGATCTTTGGTCGGTCGACGCCGGTGGAGCTGGAATTCGGTCAGGTCGAAAAACTCTGACCGTGAAGGAGCAGGTACAAGCGCGTTGAGATCTTCGCCTTGTATGACTGCAGATTGAGGAGCAGCCGTAGGAAAGCCGATGATCGCTTTCTGAGCCTGCGCAATGACTCGCTAAAGGAGCCTGTATGGCAAAGAAAATCGTTGGTTACGTCAAGCTGCAGGTTCCTGCAGGCAAGGCGAACCCCTCCCCTCCGATTGGCCCAGCCTTGGGTCAACGCGGCCTAAACATCATGGAGTTTTGTAAGGCCTTTAATGCCCAGACGCAGGGTATGGAGCCCGGGCTCCCCATTCCTGTGGTCATTACGGCATTTGCCGACAAGACCTTTACCTTCATTATGAAGACGCCCCCGGCGTCCATCTTGATTAAAAAGGCTGCAAAGATTGATAAGGGTTCTGCCCGGCCCCACACCGACAAGGTGGGCTCAATCACGCTGGCCCAGTGCGAAGAAATCGCCAAACTCAAGCAGCCCGACCTTACGGCTGCTGACCTCAAGGCGGCGGTTCAGACCATCGCGGGAAGCGCCCGTAGCATGGGTATTACGGTGGAGGGACTCTAGTCATGGCAAAACTTGCAAAGCGTACGGCCGCAGCCCGTGCAAAGATAGACCGCAGCCGCTTTTATGCGGCCGACGAGGCGCTCACCCTGGCCAAAGACTGCGCTACCGCGAAATTCACCGAATCGGTCGATGTGGCGGTGCAGCTCGGGATCGATGCCAAGAAGTCTGATCAGCTTGTTCGTGGCTCGATCGTGCTCCCGGCCGGCACCGGAAAGACCTCCCGTGTGGCAGTTTTTGCCCAGGGCGAGAAGGCAGAGCAGGCCCGCGCCGCTGGGGCAGAGATCGTCGGTATGGAAGATCTGGCTGAGCAGATCAAGGCCGGCAAGATGGATTTCGACATCGTGATCGCCTCGCCCGATGCTATGCGTCTGGTCGGTCAGTTGGGTCAGATTCTCGGCCCGCGCGGGCTGATGCCAAACCCCAAGGTGGGCACGGTCACCCCCGATGTCACTACGGCTGTGAAGAATGCCAAGGCGGGTCAGGTCCAATACCGCACCGACAAGGCAGGCATCATCCACTGCACGATTGGTCAGGCGAGTTTTGAGGTCACCGCCTTGAAGTCCAACCTGGTGGCCCTCATTGAGGCGCTGAATCGGGCCAAACCCTCCAATTCGAAGGGCGTCTATCTGCGTAAGGTGGCTGTCTCTACGACCATGGGCCCCGGAATTCGGATTGACACACAGAACCTGCTGCAGGCGCAGCAGAGGTAAACAGACTTTGGGTCGTCGTGCAGTGCGGGGCTGTTCCGCCCAAGCTGCTCGGCGAGTTGTCAAAGACCGTTGGGGCTGCAGCAGAGAAGGGCAGCGTAATTTCAAGGCCTCGGCCTTGATCCCAGCGTAGATGGCGGTCCCTTTAGAACTTTAAATTTCAGTGGTCCGGTTATTTGGGTTCTGCAGGTCGCCGGTGTTAAACGCCCGAGGGTCGAGAGACCCCACGGGCATCAACAGGAGTGAACTGTGGCACTAAATCGCGTTGCAAAAGCCGCCATGATCGAAGATGTTGCTGGCCAACTGGCCACGGCGCAGTCGATCGTTCTGGCTGAGTATCGTGGTCTGGATGTGACAAAAATCACCGAGCTGCGTCGTCAGGCGCGGGCCTCTGGCGTCTACCTGCGGGTGTTGAAAAATACCCTGGTGCGTCGGGCCGTCTCGGGAACTGCCTTTGAGAAGCTGGCCGACCATATGGCCGGACCGCTTATCTATGGCATTTCCAAAGACCCGGTGGCGGCGGCAAAAGTCATGCACGACTTTGCCAAGGGCAACGAGCAGCTGGTGATTAAGTCGGGTGCTCTGCCCAACGCCTTACTTGATGCCGATGGCATTAAGGCACTCGCCTCACTACCCTCGCGCGAGGCCTTGTTGGCCAAGCTCTTGGGCACGATGCAGGCGCCTGTCACGACGTTTGTCCAGACCCTCAACCAGGTTCCGTCGAAGTTTGTTCGCACGGTCGCCGCTCTGCGCGACCAGAAGGCAGAGCAGGGCGCCTAACCGCTGCCGTGCAAAACGTCTTTGTGAAGAAATTTCCACGCACCTTTTCTTACTGACACTTTAAAAACGGAGTATTGATTACCATGGCCATGACCAAAGAAGACATTCTCAACGCCGTCGGCGCGATGAGCGTGCTGGAGCTCTCCGAGCTCATCAAGATGATGGAAGAGAAGTTTGGCGTCTCTGCCGCCGCTGCTACAGTGGCTGTTGCTGCCGCCCCTGCCGCCGGTGGTGCAGCTGCTGTCGAAGAGAAGACCGAATTCTCGGTAATTCTCAGCGCGGCAGGCGACAAGAAAGTTGAAGTCATTAAAGTCGTCCGCGCCGCAACCGGCCTTGGCCTGAAAGAAGCCAAAGACCTCGTCGACGGTGCACCGAAGCCCGTAAAAGAGGGCATCCCCAAGGCCGATGCCGAGGCGCTCAAGAAGCAGCTCGAAGAGGCTGGTGCAAAGGTCGAGCTCAAGTAAGACCTGTCATAGCCACACCGATGGACTGCAGATGCAGCCTCATCGGTGTGGGTTTTGCCATGGTGCGGTTCCTGTCAGGGGCACCATCGCAAAGTCCACGAAGGCAGATGTATCAGACCGTCGTTCCGTCGTTATCCCAGACCTAAGGATTCGTAATGGCCTATAACTTCACTGAAAAAAAGCGTATCCGCAAAAGCTTCGCGAAGCGTCCCCCGGTACTCGAAGTACCGTATCTGTTGGAGACACAGCTGGAGTCTTATCGCAGATTCCTTCAGGCCGACACCGCGCCCGATCGGCGCTTAAACGAGGGTCTGCAGGCGGCCTTTACCTCAATTTTCCCAATTGTCAGCCACAACGGATTTGCCCGGCTCGAGTTTGTGCACTTCCAGCTTGGCCACCCCGTATTCGACGTCAAGGAGTGCCAGCAGCGCGGGCTGACCTATGCCGCGCCCCTGCGGGCCCGTGTGCGTCTGGTGATTATGGATCGTGAAGCTGCCAAGCCCACGACCAAAGAAGTGCGCGAGAACGAGGCCTACATGGGGGAACTGCCGCTCATGACCGATACCGGCTCGTTTGTCATCAATGGCACCGAGCGTGTGATTGTGAGCCAGCTGCACCGTTCTCCGGGCGTCTTCTTTGAGCACGATCGGGGCAAGACCCACAGCTCGGGCAAGCTCCTTTTTTCTGCCCGGATCATTCCCTATCGTGGCTCCTGGCTCGACTTCGAGTTCGACCCCAAAGACATTTTGTACTTCCGCGTTGACCGTCGACGCAAGATGCCCGTCACCATTCTGATGAAGGCGCTCGGCTTAAGCCCCGAGCAGATCCTGGCCCATTTCTTTAGCTTTGACCACTTCCAGCTCATGCCTTCTGGCGCGCAGATGGAGCTCGTGGCGGAGCGTCTGCGCGGCGAGCAGGCCCGCTTCGACATCGCGGACAAAGACGGCACCGTGATCGTGGCCAAGGACAAGCGCATCAATGCCAAACACATTCGAGAGATCGAGAAAGCCGGCCTTAAGCGCATTTCTGTTCCCGACGATTACCTCTTAGGCCGCATCGTCGCAGCCAACATCGTAGACCAGGAGACCGGCGAGTTTCTGGCCAAGGCCAACGACGAAGTCACCGAAGAACTCCTTGAGAAACTGCGCGCGGCCAAGGTACGCGACTTCTCCGCCCTCTATGTCAACGATCTTGACCATGGCGCGTATATTTCCTCCACTCTGCGGCTTGATGAGACGCCCGATCAGCTCTCCGCCCGGGTGGCCATTTACCGCATGATGCGCCCTGGCGAGCCGCCCACCGAAGATGCGGTCGAGGCCCTCTTTAACCGCCTCTTCTTTAGCGAAGATTCCTACGACCTGTCGCGCGTCGGCCGAATGAAGTTCAACCGCCGCCTAGGCCGTGAAGAGGTTGAGGGGTCGCTCGTTCTGACCCACGAAGACATTCTCGACACCATCAAGGTCCTGGTGGAACTACGCAACGGCCGTGGCGAAGTCGATGACATCGACCACCTGGGTAACCGCCGCGTCCGCTGCGTGGGCGAGCTTGCTGAGAACCAGTTCCGCTCTGGCCTGGTGCGCGTTGAGCGGGCCGTGAAAGAGCGCCTTGGTCAGGCCGAGGCCGATAACCTCCAGGCCCACGACCTCATCAACAGTAAGCCCATTAGCGCAGCCATTCGCGAGTTCTTCGGATCATCGCAGCTCTCGCAGTTCATGGACCAGACCAATCCGCTCTCGGAGATCACCCACAAGCGGCGTGTCTCGGCCCTCGGACCGGGCGGTCTCACACGGGAGCGTGCCGGCTTTGAGGTCCGTGACGTCCACCCCACCCACTATGGCCGGGTCTGCCCGATTGAGACGCCAGAAGGCCCAAACATTGGCCTCATTAACTCGCTCGCCCTCTATGCGCGACTCAACGAGTATGGCTTTCTGGAGACGCCCTATCGGAAAGTGATCGACCACCGCGTGACTGACCAGATTGAGTATCTGTCGGCCATCGAAGAGGGCCGCTATGTGATTGCCCAGGCCAACGCCAAGGTTGATGAATCCGGCCGTCTCTTGGGCGATCTGGTCTCGGTGCGCGTTAATGGTGAGACCACGTTGTCCGGCCCAGAGAAGGTCGAGTACATGGACGTGGCGCCTTCGCAGATTGTTTCTGTCGCCGCCTCGCTGATCCCCTTCTTGGAGCACGACGACGCCAACCGCGCGCTGATGGGATCGAACATGCAGCGGCAGGCAGTGCCCTGCCTGCGCCCGCAGAAGTCGTTGGTGGGCACGGGCGTGGAGCGCACCTGTGCGGTCGACTCGGGCACCGTGGTGCGGGCCTATCGTGGCGGCGTGGTTGATTACGTAGACTCTCGCCGTATTGTGATTCGGGTGCATGACGCCGAGGCTACAGCGGGTGAGTCGGGCGTTGACATCTACAACCTCATCAAATACACCCGCTCGAACCAGAACACCAACATCAATCAGCGCCCGCTCGTGCGGGAGGGCGACACCGTGGCCCGCGGTGATGTGGTGGCAGACGGCGCCTCCACTGACATGGGCGAGCTTGCGCTCGGCCAGAACATGCGTGTGGCCTTTATGCCCTGGAACGGCTACAACTTCGAGGACTCGATTCTGATCTCTGAGCGGGTCGTGGCAGAAGACCGTTACACCTCGGTGCACATCGAGGAGCTGTCGGTCTTCGCCCGCGATACCAAGCTTGGCCCCGAAGAAATCACCCGCGACATCTCCAACCTCTCGGAGAATCAGCTCGGGCGGCTCGATGAGTCGGGTGTCGTTTACATTGGTGCCGAAGTCACAGCAGGCGACGTCTTGGTGGGCAAGGTGACGCCCAAGGGTGAGACCCAGCTGACGCCGGAAGAAAAGCTCCTGCGGGCGATCTTTGGCGAGAAGGCCTCTGATGTCAAAGACACCTCCTTGCGCGTACCCTCAGGCATGAGCGGCACGGTGATTGATGTGCAGGTCTTTACTCGCGAAGGCATTGCCCGCGATAAGCGTGCCCAGCAGATCATCGACGATGAGCTCGGACGTTTCCGTAAAGACCTCAACGACCAGCTGCGTATCGTGGAGTCCGACGTCTTCCAACGTATCGAGAAGCTCTTGATCGGTCAGCCTGCCAATGGTGGCCCCAAGAAGCTTGCCAAGGGCACTGCCATTTCAGCCGACTACCTGGCCGACCTTGACCGCCATCACTGGTTTGATATTCGCCTGTCCGATGAGACTGCGGCGAGCGCTCTTGAGTCGCTCAAAGAGTCTCTCGAGCAGAAGCGCCACCAGTTTGATCTCGCCTACCAGGAAAAGCACCGTAAGCTCACCCAGGGCGACGAACTGCCCCCGGGGGCGCTCAAGATGGTGAAGGTCTACCTCGCGGTGAAGCGGCGCCTACAGCCCGGAGACAAGATGGCCGGGCGACACGGCAACAAGGGGGTGATTTCCAAGATCGTTCCCGTGGAAGATATGCCCTATATGGCCGACGGCACGCCAGTCGACGTGGTGCTCAACCCGCTGGGTGTGCCATCGCGTATGAACGTGGGCCAGATTCTTGAGACCCATCTTGGCTGGGCGGCCAAGGGCCTGGGCCAGCGCATCGGCGACATGTTGGCCCAGGAGGCCTCTGTCCAGGAGGTCAAGGGCTTTCTGGAGAAGGTCTATAACACCAGTGGCAAGCCTGAACAGGTCAAGAGCCTCAAAGATGGTGAGGTGCTCGAACTGGCGCGTAACCTCGTGGATGGCGTGCCGTTTGCCACCCCTGTGTTTGATGGGGCTACTGAGGCGGAGATCCGTGCGATGCTGCTACTGGCCTATCCCGATGCCCTGGCCAAACGCATGGGGCTCACGCCCACCCGTACGCAGGTGCAGCTCTATGACGGCCGCACGGGCGATGCCTTCGATCGTCCTACCACAGTGGGGTATATGCACATGCTCAAGCTGCACCACCTGGTCGATGACAAGATGCACGCGCGGTCTACCGGCCCCTACTCTCTCGTGACCCAGCAGCCGCTTGGTGGTAAGGCCCAGTTCGGTGGCCAGCGGTTTGGTGAGATGGAGGTCTGGGCGCTGGAGGCCTATGGGGCGGCCTACACCCTGCAAGAGATGCTCACCGTGAAGTCAGACGATGTCACCGGCCGCACCCGTGTCTACGAGAACATCGTCAAGGGCGACCACGTGATTGATGCAGGCATGCCGGAGTCATTCAACGTGCTGGTAAAAGAAATACGGTCTCTGGGTATCGATATTGACCTTGAGCGTCATTGATTCTTCAAAAGGAAGACAAGACCATGAAAGCGTTACTTGACCTATTTAAGCAGGTTCAGCAAGACCAGCAGTTTGACGCCATCAAGATCGGCCTGGCCTCGCCCGACAAGATCCGGTCCTGGTCCTTTGGTGAAGTGAAAAAGCCAGAGACCATCAACTACCGTACCTTCAAGCCCGAGCGCGATGGCCTCTTCTGCGCCAAGATCTTCGGGCCGGTTAAAGACTACGAGTGCCTCTGCGGAAAATACAAGCGCCTAAAGCATCGCGGCGTGATCTGTGAGAAGTGCGGTGTGGAAGTCACACTCGCCAAGGTACGACGCGAGCGTATGGGCCATATCGATCTGGCAAGCCCCACTGCCCACATCTGGTTCTTAAAGTCTCTGCCCTCGCGTATGGGCATGGTGCTCGATATGACCCTGCGCGATATCGAGCGGGTGCTCTACTTCGAAGCTTATGTGGTCGTCGATGGCGGCATGACCCCGCTCAAGCGCGGTCAGATCATGACCGAAGACGACTATATCGCCAAGACCGAGCAATACCCCGATGGCGATATGGTTGCCAAGATGGGGGCAGAAGGCATTCGTGATCTGCTGCGCGGTATTGATCTGAAGCGTGAGATCGAACAGCTGCGCAAAGACCTTGCCGAGACCTCCTCGGATGCCAAGATTAAGAAGATCGCCAAGCGCTTGAAAGTGCTTGAGGGGTTTGAGAAGTCTGGCGTGAAGCCCGAGTGGATGATCATGGAGACGCTGCCCGTGCTGCCCCCCGAGCTGCGGCCCCTGGTGCCTCTCGATGGCGGCCGTTTTGCCACTTCTGATCTCAACGACCTCTATCGCCGGGTCATCAACCGTAACAACCGGTTAAAGCGCCTGCTGGAGCTGCGCGCGCCTGAGATTATTGTGCGCAACGAGAAGCGCATGCTGCAGGAGTCGGTGGATTCGTTGCTCGACAACGGTCGTCGCGGTAAGGCCATGACCGGTGCCAACAAGCGCGCCTTGAAGTCGCTGGCCGACATGATTAAGGGCAAGGGTGGACGCTTCCGTCAGAACCTGCTCGGTAAGCGGGTTGACTACTCAGGCCGTTCAGTCATTGTCGTGGGCCCCACGCTCAAACTGCACCAGTGCGGACTGCCCAAGCTCATGGCGCTTGAGCTCTTCAAGCCCTTTATCTTCAATAAGCTCGAACTGCGGGGCATGGCCACCACCATTAAGGCTGCCAAGAAGTTGGTCGAGCAGCAGGTGCCCGAGGTCTGGGATATTCTCGAAGAGGTGATTCGTGAGCACCCGGTCATGCTCAACCGTGCACCAACGCTGCACCGCCTAGGCATTCAGGCCTTTGAGCCGGTGCTCATTGAGGGCAAGGCCATTCAGCTGCATCCTCTCGTCTGTGCCGCCTTTAACGCCGACTTCGACGGTGACCAGATGGCTGTGCACGTGCCCTTGTCGCTAGAGGCCCAGATGGAAGCCCGCACCCTGATGCTGGCCTCCAACAATGTGCTCTTCCCGTCCAACGGCGAGCCCTCCATCGTGCCCTCCCAAGACATCGTGCTCGGTCTTTACTACGCCACCCGCGATAAGGTTAATGGTCTGGGTGAAGGCATGCTCTTTGCCGATATCGCCGAGGTGGAGCGCGCCTACGCCAACCGTCAGGTGGAGCTTGCGACCAAGATTACCGTACGTATCGAAGAGCGTGACCGCAACGGACCGGATGGCCGGGGTGCGGCCAAACTCGTGCGGTACGACACCACGGTTGGCCGTTCGCTCTTGTCGAAAATTCTGCCGCCGGGATTGTCTTTCTCGCAGATGAATAAGGCGCTGAAGAAAAAAGAAATCTCTCGCCTCATTAACGCCTCGTTCCGCCGCTGCGGCCTACGCGATACAGTCATTTTCGCAGACAAGCTGCTGCAGTCGGGCTTTGCGCTGGCCACCCGCGCGGGTATCTCCATCTGTGTGGACGACATGCTCGTGCCCACCCAGAAGGCCGATATTCTGGCTAAGGCCGAAGGCGAGGTCAAAGAGATTGAGCAGCAATACGCCTCGGGTCTGGTGACCCAGGGCGAGCGCTATAACAAGGTGGTGGATATCTGGGGCCGTGCTGGTGACCAGGTGGGCAAGGCCATGATGGACCAGCTGGCCGGCGAAATGGTTAAAGACCGCAAGGGCCAGGATGTCCGTCAGGAGTCGTTTAACTCGATTTATATGATGGCCGACTCCGGTGCCCGTGGTTCTGCTGCCCAGATCCGGCAGCTCGCCGGGATGCGGGGCCTGATGGCCAAGCCGGATGGCTCCATCATCGAGACGCCGATCACAGCAAACTTCCGTGAAGGTCTCAACGTGTTGCAGTACTTCATTTCTACCCACGGTGCCCGTAAGGGTCTCGCGGATACGGCCTTGAAGACCGCCAACTCCGGCTACCTCACCCGTCGTCTCGTAGACGTGACCCAAGACCTGGTCGTCATCGAAGACGACTGCGGCACCCACGGGGGCATTGTCATGAAGGCACTGGTCGAAGGCGGCGAAGTCATCGAAGCCCTGCGGGACCGTATTCTTGGCCGGGTTACCGCCAGCGAGGTGGTCAATCCCGAGACCCAAGAAACCCTCATCGAAATCGGCACCCTGCTTGATGAAGATGCGGTCGATGAAATCGAGCGCCTCGGAATCGATGAAGTCCGTGTGCGCACCGCCCTTACCTGTGAGACTCGGTATGGCCTCTGCGCCAAGTGCTACGGTCGCGACCTGGGCCGAGGTCACCTGGTCAACGTGGGCGAGGCGGTGGGCGTGATTGCGGCTCAGTCGATTGGTGAACCGGGAACCCAGCTCACCATGCGTACCTTCCACATTGGTGGTGCCGCCTCCCGTACTGCCGCTCAGTCGAGCATTGAGGCGAAGTCCAATGGAGCCATTGGCTTTACCGCCACCATGCGCTATGTCACCAATGCCAAGGGCGAGCCGGTGGTGATTTCGCGCTCCGGTGAGGTACTCATCCTGGATGACAATGGTCGCGAGCGTGAGCGCCACAAGGTGCCCTATGGCGCCACCCTCTCCATGGTCGATGGCCAGACGGTGAAGGCTGGTGCCATTCTGGCCACCTGGGACCCACTCACCCGCCCGATCATTACCGAGTATGCGGGCAAGGTGCGTTTTGACAATGTCGAAGAAGGCGTCACTGTTGCCAAGCAGATCGATGACGTGACGGGCCTGTCCACCTTGGTGGTGATCGATGCCAAGCGCCGTAGCGCCACGACCAAGGGTGTCCGCCCGCAGATGCGGCTCCTTGATGTGGCAGGCGATGAGGTGAAAATCGTCAACACCGACCATCCCGTCAACATCAGTTTTCCCGTCGGTGCACTTATTACCGTGCGCGACGGTCAAGATGTGGCGGTGGGCGAGGTCTTGGCACGTATTCCGACCGAGTCGCAGAAGACCCGCGACATTACCGGTGGTCTGCCCCGTGTGGCTGAGCTCTTTGAGGCCCGGTCGCCCAAAGACGCTGGCATGCTCGCGGAAGTGACCGGTACGGTCTCCTTCGGCAAGGACACCAAAGGCAAGCAGCGTCTCGTGATCACCGATATGGACGGTGTCGCCTCAGAGTTCCTGATCTCGAAAGAGAAGAGCGTGTTGGTGCACGACGGCCAGATTGTGAATAAGGGCGAGCTGATTGTGGATGGCCCCGCCGACCCGCAAGACATTCTGCGTCTGCTGGGTATCGAGGCCCTCGCGCGCTACATCGTCGATGAGGTACAAGACGTCTACCGACTGCAGGGCGTGAAGATCAATGACAAGCACATCGAGGTCATCGTGCGTCAGATGCTGCGTCGGGTCCAGGTATCTGATCCGGGCGATACCCGCTTTATTCCGGGCGAACAGGTGGAGCGTTCTGAGCTTCTGGAAGAAAACGACCGCGCGACGGCCAAAGGGCAACGGTCGGCCCTCTATGAAAACCAGCTGCTGGGCATCACGAAGGCCTCCCTCTCGACCGACTCCTTCATCTCGGCGGCCTCCTTCCAGGAGACCACCCGGGTGCTCACCGAGGCGGCGATCATGGGCAAGAAAGATGACCTGCGTGGCCTGAAGGAGAACGTGATCGTCGGGCGCCTCATTCCCGCGGGAACGGGCCTCGCGTATCACAAGGCCCGTAAAGACCGTGAAAACGCGGATGCGGCAGAGGCCAAGACGCTTGCCGAGCAGGCGGCGCTGGAGGCCGAGGCCCTCTTTTCGGGGGGCTCGGATGCCGGAGATGAGGACGGAGGGTCTGCCACAGAAGGTGCCACAGGAGAATCCGCTTGACAGCCTACGGGAAAAGCCTAAAAATCTAGGGCTTTTCATCGTGGAAGTGGGGTGGTCGTCCCTGGCCGCCCCGCAAAGAACACAGCAGTCGCCGCGGAACCATTAAAGATTTGAGAGAAGAAAGCCTACGCCATGCCCACCATTAACCAGCTTATACGCAGACCCCGTGTAAGCGAGACCATCAAAAGCAAAAGCCCCGCCTTGGAGTCGAGCCCACAGCGTCGCGGCGTCTGCACCCGTGTCTACACCACGACCCCTAAAAAGCCAAACTCAGCACTGCGTAAGGTGGCCAAGGTACGTCTGACCAATGGCTTTGAAATCATTAGTTACATTGGTGGTGAGGGCCACAACCTTCAAGAGCACTCCGTGGTGCTGATTCGCGGCGGCCGGGTTAAAGACCTGCCTGGCGTGCGTTATCACATTGTGCGCGGGTCGCTAGATCTTCAGGGCGTTAAAGACCGTAAGCAGTCCCGTTCCAAGTACGGAGCGAAGCGGCCCAAGAAGGCCTAAGTGTTTGTCGTGCTGGGCCCAGTCTAGGGAAACTGCCTAGAAGGGGTCTGGTTTTTGGCCCGGTACTTTTTCTGGAGGTTTTCGAAGAAGTCGCCGAGCAGTAAGGGCCTGTGAGATGCAGGCTGGGTAAAACCCAACTGAATAGAGAAAAGGAAATGCCATGCCCCGTCGTCGCGAGGTTCCGAAGCGTATTGTTCTGCCCGATCCCAAATTTAGCAGTGAAGAAGTCTCTAAATTTATGAACGTGGTGATGCTCCACGGAAAAAAAGCCGTTGCAGAGCGTATCGTCTATGGCGCCTTTGAGCACATTGAGAAGGTCGCCAAGAAAAACCCCATCGAGATCTTTCAGCAGGCCTTAGGCAACGCTAAGCCAATGGTGGAGGTGAAAAGCCGTCGCGTGGGTGGTGCCAACTACCAGGTTCCGGTGGAGGTACGCCCTGCCCGCCGTTCTGCGCTTGCCATGCGCTGGCTGCGCGAAGCTGCAAAGAAGCGTGGTGAGAAGTCGATGAATCTGCGACTCGCAGGCGAACTCCTTGAGGCCGCCGAAGGCCGTGGTGGTGCAGTGAAGAAGCGCGATGAGGTGCACCGTATGGCGGAAGCCAACAAGGCCTTCTCGCATTTTCGCTTTTAATTTTTAGACAGGACTGACCATGGCCCGAAAGACCCCCATCGAGCGCTATCGCAACATTGGTATTAGCGCCCACATCGATGCTGGTAAGACCACCACCACCGAGCGCATTCTGTTCTA
Organism: Pseudomonadota bacterium; assembly: GCA_039800345.1. GTDB lineage: Bacteria > Pseudomonadota > Gammaproteobacteria > Burkholderiales > Burkholderiaceae_A > Hahnella. Next base: position 13,459 of record JBDLQX010000099.1, read on the forward strand.
CACCGGTGTGAACCATAAGATTGGCGAGGTGCACGATGGTGCCGCCACGATGGACTGGATGGAGCAGGAGCAAGAGCGTGGCATCACGATTACCTCCGCGGCCACCACCTGTTTCTGGAAGGGGATGGATGCATCCATGCCCGAGCACCGCATCAACATCATTGATACCCCGGGACACGTCGACTTCACCATCGAGGTGGAGCGTTCGATGCGCGTTCTTGATGGCGCCTGCATGGTCTATTGCGCCGTGGGTGGCGTGCAACCGCAGTCAGAAACCGTCTGGCGTCAGGCCAATAAGTACAAGGTGCCACGCCTGGCCTTCGTGAACAAAATGGACCGCACCGGGGCCAATTTCTTCAAGGTCGTCGACCAGATGAAGACCCGACTGCGCGCGAGCCCCGTGCCCATCGTGGTTCCTATTGGCGCTGAAGAGAATTTCAAAGGCGTCATCGACCTCATCAAGATGAAGGCGATTGTTTGGGATGAGGCCAGCCAGGGTACAAAGTTCGACTACATCGATATTCCCGCCGAACTCCAAGACGTTGCCCAGGAGTGGCACGAGAAGATGGTCGAGGCGGCAGCCGAGGCCAGTGAAGAGCTCATGAACAAGTACCTCGAGGACGGCGACCTGCCAGAAGAGGACATCATGTTCGGCATCCGAACCCGTACGATCGCCGGCGAAATTCAGCCGATGTTGTGCGGCACTGCCTTCAAAAACAAAGGCGTGCAGCGCATGCTCGACGCCGTGGTGCAGTTCCTTCCGAGCCCCGTGGACATTCCCCCGGTGGCAGGCACCGACACCAATGGCAATGAGGCAAGCCGCAAGGCCGACGACAAAGAAAAATTCGCCGCGCTGGCGTTCAAACTGATGAGCGACCCCTTTGTTGGGCAGCTCACCTTCATTCGCGTCTACTCGGGAGTGTTGAAGTCGGGCGACACGGTGCTCAACCCCATCAAGGGGAAAAAAGAGCGTATCGGCCGTCTGCTGCAGATGCACGCCAATAACCGAGAAGAAATCTCTGAGATTCTCGCAGGCGATATCGCCGCTGCCGTGGGTCTGAAGGAAGTGACCACGGGCGAAACGCTCTGCGACCCAGAGTCTGAGATCATCCTTGAGCGCATGGAGTTTCCCGAGCCGGTGATCTCCCAGGCCGTAGAACCGAAGACTAAGGCCGACCAGGAAAAGATGGGCATTGCCTTAAACCGGCTGGCAAAAGAAGATCCCTCCTTCCGCGTACGTACTGATGAAGAGTCTGGCCAGACGATTATCTCGGGCATGGGCGAACTCCATCTCGAGATCATCGTGGACCGGATGAAGCGGGAGTTTGGCGTTGAGGCCACGGTGGGCAAGCCCCAGGTGGCCTACCGCGAGACCATCCGCAAGCCCGTCGAAATCGAGGGCAAGTATGTCAAGCAGTCCGGTGGTAAGGGCCAGTATGGTCACGTCTGGCTGAAGCTCGACCCGCAGCCTGAGGGCGGTGGCTATGCGTTTGTCGACGCCATCAAGGGTGGTGTCGTACCGCGCGAGTTTATTCCTTCGGTCGACAAGGGCTGCCAGGACACCATGAACGCGGGTGTGCTCGCTGGATTCCCCGTGGTAGACATCAAGGTAACGCTGTTTGATGGCTCCTACCACGATGTCGACTCGTCGCAGATTGCCTTTGAACTCGCCGCCTCCATGGGCTTTAAAGACGGGATGCGCAAGGCAAACCCCGTGTTGCTTGAGCCCATGATGGCGGTCGAGGTGGAGACGCCGGAAGACTATGCCGGAACCGTGATGGGTGATCTTTCCTCACGCCGGGGCATGGTGCAGGGCATGGACGATATGGTGGGTGGCGGAAAGACCATCAAGGCGGAGGTTCCTCTGGCCGAGATGTTCGGCTACTCCACCACGCTGCGCTCCCTGACTCAGGGTCGCGCCACGTATACGATGGAATTTAAGCATTACGCCGAAGCGCCTAAGAACGTGGCTGAGGCGGTCGTGTCGACCCGTGGCAAGTAACGGACGACGATCTCGCAGCAGAAGTGCAGCACACTATTTCTTAGACTCTTACTCAATTAAAGGACGAAACGATTATGGCCAAGGGCAAGTTTGAGCGTACGAAGCCGCATGTGAATGTTGGGACGATTGGGCACGTGGACCACGGGAAGACGACGCTGACGGCGGCGATTACGACGGTCTTGTCGACGAAGTTTGGTGGTGAGGCCAAGGCCTATGACCAGATTGATGCGGCGCCTGAGGAGAAGGCCCGGGGTATTACGATTAACACGGCGCACGTGGAGTATGAGACGGCCAACCGTCACTATGCGCATGTGGACTGTCCTGGCCACGCGGACTATGTAAAGAACATGATTACGGGTGCGGCGCAGATGGACGGGGCCATTTTGGTCTGCTCGGCTGCTGATGGTCCGATGCCTCAGACGCGTGAGCATATTTTGTTGGCCCGTCAGGTGGGCGTGCCCTACATCATTGTGTTTCTGAACAAGTGCGACATGGTTGATGATGCGGAGTTGCTTGAGCTTGTTGAGATGGAGGTACGCGAGCTGCTCTCGAAGTACGACTTCCCGGGCGACGATGTGCCCATCATCAAGGGCTCGGCCTTAAAGGCGCTTGAGGGGGATAAGGGTGATCTGGGCGAGGGCGCGATTATGAAGCTTGCCGAGGCGCTCGACACCTACATTCCGACGCCTGAGCGTGCGATTGACGGTGCCTTTCTGATGCCGATTGAAGATGTGTTCTCGATCTCGGGTCGTGGCACGGTGGTCACGGGCCGGGTGGAGCGTGGCATTGTGAAGGTGGGCGAAGAGATTGAGATCGTGGGGATTAAAGACACGATTAAGACGACCTGCACGGGCGTGGAGATGTTTCGCAAGCTTCTGGACCAGGGGCAGGCCGGTGACAACGTGGGCGTGCTGCTGCGTGGCACCAAGCGTGAGGAGGTTGAGCGTGGTCAGGTGCTGGCCAAGCCCGGATCGATCAAGCCGCACACGAAGTTTGAGTGCGAGGTCTATGTGCTGTCTAAAGAAGAGGGTGGTCGTCACACGCCGTTTTTCAACAACTACCGGCCGCAGTTTTACTTCCGCACGACCGATGTGACGGGCTCGGTGGAGCTGCCCTCGGGCACGGAGATGGTCATGCCGGGAGACAACGTGAAGATGGTGGTCACCCTGATCAACCCGATTGCCATGGAGCAGGGCCTGCGCTTTGCCATCCGTGAGGGCGGCAGAACCGTCGGCGCCGGCGTCGTCGCAAAAGTGATCGAGTA
>JBDLQX010000100.1:0-13616 GCA_039800345.1 Pseudomonadota bacterium
GTGGGCTTCCACTTGCGATAGATGAAATCGCCACGTACGTGGGAACCGCGCGACAGCGCATAGGCGCCAGACATCATGAAGAGCGCACCGTAGAGCATGTAGCTCATGTCGAAGGCCCAGACGGTGGGCGAATTCAGTACGTACCGCATAAACACTTCAAAACAAGTACTGGCGGTAAGCACAAGCACACACCAAGAGAAGGCATGGCCGATCGACTTGTTAAGAGAATCTATTCCGCGAATCCAAGAGATCATCGGTAACTATTCCCATAAATAATCCGTAGAACATATAAAAAGAGCTGCTGGGTAAAACACCGCAGCAGCTCTCTGGAGGACAAAACAGAATTAACGCGGAAGCTTAACCTTCTGCACGTGCTCGTAAGCCATCTTATAGTCTGCTTCGTTGGTAAAGTGGTAGAAGCCCACGCGGCGTGACCAGGCTTTAAAAGAGTCGTTGACCTCTTTAAACATATCAACTTCTTTTTCGAGCTTGGGCACAACCTTATCCCAGGCAGCCAGTTGGCCCTTGTAGACATCAGCCGACGTACGGGAGACCTGCACCTTGTGCTTGGTGATCAGCTCCTGCAGATCTTTGGAGTACTGATCGTGCGCCAGGGCGGTAGAAGCCAAAGAAGCCGCCTCTGCAGCGTACTTCAGAATGGCCTTCAGGTCGGCTGGCAGTGCGTTGTACTTGTCTTTGTTGAAAATAATTTCAAAGAACTCTTGGGCCTGGTGGAACGAACCCATCGAGTAGAACTTCGCCACATCTTGTGCACCGAAGCGCATGTCTGCTGTGGGGTTATTGAACTCAAAGGCGTCGATCACGCCGCGCTGCATGGCTGGAACAATTTCGCCACCAGGCAGCTGTGCAACGGCCATGCCCATTTCTTGCAGCATGTCAGCCGCCAGGCCGATCGTGCGATATTTAAAGCCCTTGAGGTCCGCGGCCTTCTTCGGGGGCGTCTTTTTGAACCAGCCCAGGGGCTGCGAGGGCATGGGGAAGGAGAAGAATCCGACCACATTCAGGCCAAGTTTGGCGACGAGCTTGTCCCAGAGTTGCTGGCCACCGCCGGCATAAATCCAGGTCAGGCCAATCTCAGGGGTCGCGCCACTCACAGGGCCGGTACCAAAGAGAGAAGCACTCTTGTTCTTACCGTACCAGTAGCCCGACACATGGTGACCACCGTCGAGAACGCCCTTACTTACCGCATCCATAATTTCGAAGGTCTTCACAACAGCGCCCGTGGGCAGGTACTCAAGACGGAGACGGCCGCCAGCCATTTCGTTCACACGATCGACATACTGCTTGGCCATGTCGGAGAAGACCTCATTGGGACCCCAGGAGCCCTGAATCTTTAACACAACGGGCGACTGGGCCACCGAGACCATAGGGAATCCAGCGATCGGTGCGGCAACCGCGGCTGTCGCCGCCTTGCCAAAAAATTTGCGGCGGCCGGAGACCGACGCATCGGCAGCGTCCGCTGCCTTTTTTACTTCTGAAACTTCTTTTGTAGAGTGGTTCATGGAGTCTCCTAGTTGAACTCAGTGAGAGCAGTCGTAGCAATCGCGCGCATACACACGCATCACGCAAACCGATCCGCGCAAGCCGAGTGTATCAAACCCACCACTTGCGGGGCGCCCAAAACCTCGGTACTTTCCCGAGATGATTCGGGGCCTCGTGATTCTTTTGCTCTTTCAAAGCCTGGGGGAACTGGTCTCAAAGGGGCTCTCACTCCCCATTCCGGGCCCGGTGGCGGGCCTGGTCTTCCTTCTTGTTTATATTTTGACCCGTAAAAGGGCCGACGCCGATCTTGAGTTGGTGTCTCAGGGCCTGAGTCAGCATCTCGGACTGCTGTTTGTTCCCGCAGCTGTGGGGGTCGTGATCTTTATTCCGCAGCTGGCAGATCATGCCCTGGCTATTGGCCTGGCGCTCCTGGTAAGCGTTGCGCTTGCCATTGGCGTGACCGCCGGTGTCTTGCGCTGGAGTGAACGGTCCCGCCGTGACTGATCTCCAAGAAATCTGGGTCTATCTCTCTGGTAGCCCCCTCTTTAGCCTGGTGCTGACGCTGGTAGCCTATCACCTGGGTCTGACTGCCTACGAGAGATCAGGGAAGTCACCCCTGGCCAACCCGGTGGCCATTGCCATTCTCATTGTGGTGGGCACGCTGGTAGCCGTCGACCTTCCCTACGAAAAATATTTTGAAGGGGCGCAGTTCATCCATTTCTTGCTGGGCACTGCCACCGTCTCGCTGGCTGTGCCCATTGCCAAGGGGCTCTCGATGCTGCAGGGCCGCATCCCCGCCCTCTTGCTTGCGCTCACCCTGGGCGGAACGGTATCGATTATTTCCGCCATCGGCATTGGCCTGCTCTTGGATGTTCCTTCCGCGCTTCTGTTACCCATGTTCGCCAAGTCGGTCACGGCACCCATTGCGATGGGGATTGTCGACAGCACCGGCATCTCCCCCACACTCACGGCCATCTACGCGGTCACCACCGGCATTCTCGGGGCCATTATGGCGCGCTACATTCTGGACGGCCTGCGCATTCGCGACTGGACCATACGTGGCTTTGCGATTGGCGTGGCCGCGCACGGTATTGGCACCTCACGGGCATTTTCGGTACACCCCCAGGCTGGGGCCTTCTCAAGCCTTGGCATGGGCATCCACGGCATTCTCGGGGCCGTGCTGCTTCCGCCCTTACTACCCTGGCTGACCGGATGGCTGAAGGCCCTCGCGTAGCATGCCCGGCATCCGATCGGCCTGCTCCATAGCCAGTGCGACCTGCTGACGTTCTTCGGGGAATGCCGCATCGAGCAGCTGCTGGGTATACGGATGACGCGGGGCCCGCAGAATGTGGTGGGTCGGCCCAAACTCTACGATCCTACCCTTCTGCATCACCAGGCAACGATGGGCAATCGCGCGAATCACTGCGAGGTCGTGCGAAATAAACACATAGGTCAGCTTCTTACGCTCTTGAAGCCTTACCAGCAGCTCTAAGATTTGCTGCTGAATGGAGACATCGAGTGCGCTGGTGGGCTCATCGAGCACGATGAGTTCAGGCTCCACCACAACCGCCCGGGCAATCGCAATACGCTGTCGCTGGCCACCCGAAAATTCATGCGGATAACGCCCCAGGCTCTCTGGCGCGAGCCCTACCTCATCAAGAATCTGTCGACATCGATCAAGCCGCTCCGGCCGCGTCATCTGCGGATGATGTAAGACCAGCCCCTCTTCAAGAATCTGTCGAATAGTGAGCCGCGGTGACAGGGCGCTATAGGGATCTTGAAAGACCGGCTGAAATCCACGGCGCGCCGCTCGCAGGGCCTGGCCCGACAGGCTAAGAATCTCCGACTCGCCGAGCTTGACATGACCGGTAACCCGGGCAACGCCGAGACGAAGAATCGACATACCCAAGGTGGTTTTGCCAGAGCCCGACTCCCCCACCACCCCGAGCGTCTCCCCGCGTGAGACCACAAAACTCTCTTTGTGGACCGCGGTGAAAGAGCGCTGATAAAACCACCCGGTGGGAAGCAGAAACTCACTATGCAGCTGCCGTACGTCGAGCAAGACGTCACGCTTTCCGGGCAGGCCCACCATGAGCTTGGGCTGACTCTGGATAAGCCTCTGCGTATACGGATGGGTGGGCTTACGAAAGACCTCTTCCACCGCCCCCTGCTCCACCACTCGCCCGGTCTGCATGACACAGACGCGCTGGGCGAATCGGCGCACCATAGGAAGGTCATGGGTAATCAGGAGAATTGCCATCCCCTCCTCACGCTGCAAATCCGCAAGCAGGTCGAGTACCTGCTGTCGCAGGCTGACATCGAGCGCAGTCGTGGGCTCATCGGCGATCAGCAATGCCGGGCGACAGGCCAGCGCCATCGCGATCAATACCCGCTGCCGTTGCCCCCCCGAGAGTTGATGCGGATAGGCGCGGGCGCGACGTTCGGGATCATCGAGCCCAACCCGATCGAGCAACTCTACGGCGCGCGCCTGGGCCTGGGCCACCGTAAGCCCCTCATGGGTCTCAAGCACCTCGCCCACCTGACGACCCACTGTGAGCAGGGGGTTTAGGGCTGTCATCGGCTCCTGAAAGACCAAGGCAATCTCGCGGCCCCGAATCTGCCGCATCCGCGCATCAGAGGCCTTTGCGAGATCCTCACCTTTCCAGAGAATCTCTCCCTTGCGCTCGACATCCGTCAGTAACCCCAAGATTGAAAGCGCAGAAACTGTCTTGCCAGAGCCAGACTCTCCCACTAGGGCGAGGCGCTCTCCGGGCATGAGCGAGAGGTGCAGGCCATCGACCACCCAGGGGCCTTGGGCAGCCGCGGCCTGAAACCGCAGGCTGAGCGCCCGAATATCGAGTATCGGCGTGAGGGTCTCAACCACGCCGGGTATCGAGGGCATCGCGCAGCGCCTCCCCTATGAAAATCAAAAGCAACAAGGTACCCACCAGAACGCCGAAGGTGGTCACGGTAATCCACCAGGCATCGAGATTGTCTTTGCCCTGGGCCAGCAACTCACCCAGGCTCGGCGTGGATGTCGGCACGCCAAGCCCGAGAAAATCGAGGCTCGTCAGCGCGAGGATCGAGGCGGTCATGCGAAACGGGAGAAAGGCAATCACCGGGGTAAGGCTATTGGGCAAGACATGCCGCCAGATGATCTGTAGATTCGAGAGCCCAAGGGCGCGCGCCGCCATCACATAATCCAGCGTACGGTTGCGCAGGAACTCCGCCCGCACGTAATCGGACAAGCCCATCCAGCCAAAGAGCGACAAGATCACAAGCAGAATGAGCAAGCCGGGCTCGAAGATCGAGGCGAGAATAATCAGAAGATAGAGTTCGGGCACCGATCCCCAGACCTCTATAAATCGCTGAAAAAAGAGGTCGATCCGGCCCGCAAAATAGCCCTGCAGGGCGCCAAAAAAAATCCCCAGCACCACACCAATCGCGGTCAAGGCAATGCCAAACAAGACCGAGACACGAAAGCCATAGAGGAGTCGCGCTGCCACGTCGCGCCCGCGGTCATCGGTGCCAAAGAAGTTTTCAATCGATGGGGCTGCGGGATTCGGAGCCTGTGAAAAGTAATTCAGCGTATTGAAGCTGTATCGGTTCAGGGGGTAGAGCGCCCAGTTCTCGCCCGCCTGCAGCTGGCTTTCAATAAAGGGGTCAAGGTAGTCGGTGGGTGTAGCAAAGTCGCCGCCAAAGGTGGCCTCAGGGTAGTTAGCCACCAGCGGAAAGTAAAACTCTTTTTCGTAGTAAACGATGAGGGGACGGTCGTTTGACAAGATCTCGGCAAACAGACTCAGCACAAAAAGCGAGAGAAAAATCCATAGGCTGATGCGACCGCGACGATTAGCACGAAACCGCATCCAGGCCCGCTGCCCGGGAGACAAGCTCTCAAGCGGATGGGAACCGCTATGCACGCGAGGCCTCGAACTGCACACGGGGGTCGACAAAGACATAGAGCACGTCGTTTACAAGCTTGGCCAGCAGCCCCAACACCGAGAAGAAAAACAGGGTCCCCATGACCACGGGATAGTCGCGCTTGATCACTGCCTCGTAAGACAAGAGACCCAGGCCATCAAGCGAGAAGAGGGTCTCGATCAACAATGCACCCGTAAAAAAGGCCGCCACAAAGGCTGCAGGAAATCCGGTCACGATGGGAATCATGGCGTTTCTCAGCACATGCCGCCAGAGCACTGCCCGCTCTTCCAGGCCCTTGGCCCTCGCGGTCAGAACATACTGCCTGCGTATCTCGTCGAGCATGGTGTTCTTGGTCAGCATGGTGATCACCGCGAAGCTTCCAAGCACGAGACAGGTGAGCGGCAAGACCAGATGCCAGAAATAATCCAGCACCTTGCCAAGGAGGCTGAGTTGGTCGAAGTCATCACTCGTCAGGCCGCGCAGCGGGAAGAGTTGCAGAAAACTTCCCCCACCAAAAAAGACCAGCATGATCACCCCAAGCACGAACCCCGGAATGGCATAGCCAACCAGAATGGCCAGGCTTGTCATGAGATCGAACTGCGAGCCGTGCCGCACCGCCTTCGCGATGCCCAAGGGGATCGAGACCAGATAGGTGATGAGAAAACTCCAGAGGCCTAAGCTCGCCGACACCGGCAGCTTCTCAACGATCAGCTCCCAGACACTGCGGCTATGAAAAAAACTCGTACCTAAGTCGAGCCGCAAAAAGCCCCAGACCATTTCGAAAAACCGCTCGTGCACCGGCTTGTCAAAGCCATAGAGGGCCTTGATCTCTTCGATTTTCTGGGGATCAACGCCCACACGACCGCGATAGACGCCGCCGGTCTGTCCGACATCACCCGCTGCCGACCCACCGGGCACCCCAAGGCCAGTCGAGGCGCCACCCGACCCACCGTGGTCGCCTTTGAGCATCTGCACCATCTGCTCCACCGGCCCTCCTGGGACAAACTGAATAAGGGTGAAGGTGACCAGCAGAATACCCAACAGGGTGGGCACCATGAAGAGGAGACGCTTCGCGATATACCGAAAAAGGGCTGGAGACATGATGAATGTTTAGCGGTTCCACCACCAGGCCGCCATGGCCCAGTCTTCGGAATGATAATAAAGCGGCAGTGTGGCGGGGCCCTCTAAGCCTTGCCGATAGGCCACCCGATGCACACGGTTGTGCCAGTGAGCGATGGCGTAGTGGCCGTGGCGCAAAAATCGGTCGAGCACGCGGGCCGCAGTGATGAGCTCAGCCCGGCTTGACACCCCCAGAAGGTGTGAGATCGCAGCATCCACCAGGGGGCTCTGCAGGCCGATATAGTTGTCCGCGCCGGGCTCCCGCGCCGACTGCGCGGTAAATCGAAACTGCAACTCATTCCCGGGGTTCTGGCTCGACAGATACCAATGCACCATCATGTCGTAGTCGTAGTCGTCGAGCCGCTTCTTGTACAAAGAATTGTCGGTTACGCGGGTCTCTGCCACGATGCCGAGCTTCGTGAGGTTTCGGGCGAAAGGCGCGATCACCCGCTCCCAGTTCCGCTGGTTAATAAGGATCTCGAACCGAAATGCCTCACCCTTCTGGTTGCGCAATACGCCGTCTTGGATGGTCCAGCCCGCCTCGGCGAGTAACTGGCGGGCACGACGAAGATTTTCGCGCAGCCCATTGGGGCCCTCCACCTTTGCTGGTCCCGGCACTGGGCCGAGCAGCGCCTCGGGCAACTCTTGCTCCACCCGCTGGGCCAGACGCGCCATCAAGGCCTTCTCCTCCTCGCTCGGCGCCCCCTGGGCTGCCATGTCGGTGTTCGTGAAATAGGAGTCAGACCGCTGGTACTGGTTGTAGAAAAGCTGGCGATTCATCCACTCAAAGTCCATGGCCAGGCCGATTGCCTCCCGCACCCGAACATCCTGGAATATCGGTCGACGGAGGTTGAAGTAATAGGCCTGCAGACCTGCCGCGTTGGCGTTAGGCATCTCTTTAGTCTGCAGTTCGCCGCGATCAAAGGGCCGCCCCTTATACGACCGGGCCCAGTTTTTCGCCACATTTTCATGAATGAAATCGAACTCACCGGCCTTCAAGGCCTCAAGTCGGGCAAAGACATCTTTGTAGTACCGAAAACTGATGCGGTCGAAATTAAACTGGCCCGTCCGGGTGGGATGGTTACTTGCCCAATAGTCGGCTCTGCGCTCGTAGGTAATCGACCGGCCCAAGTCAACCCGTGCGACTGCATAGGGGCCTGAGCCGATCGGGGTCTGCAGAATCCACTGATCAAAGGCCAGGCCACCGCCCCAGTCGCGCGAAAAAACTGGCAGGCTCGCCACCGTCATGTGTAGTTCGCGGTTACGACGCACAAAGTCAAACCGAATCGTCCGCTCATCGACTACCACCGCCTCGCGAACATCTGCCCAATAATTTCGCCAGATGGGGCTCGCCTGGGGGCTGCGCAAGGTGTCAAAACTAAACTTCACATCCGCGGCGAGCACCGGCGCACCATTTGAGAAGCGGGCCTTCGGATTGAGACGGAAAACCATCGACAATCCATTGGGCGCCAGACGCATCTGCACAGCCAAGAGGCCGTACATCGACATAGGCTCATCGAGGCTGCCAATGGCCAGGGGCTCGAATACGAGGTCCAGAATACCCCGCGCGGGCAACCCCTTGAGCGTAAAGGGGTTGAGCTTGTCAAAGCCCCCCATTGCGGCAAGACGCAGTTCTCCGCCTCGCGGCGCATCCCGACGGACATAGTCAAAGTGGGTAAAGCCCGGGCCATATTTTGGCTGTGCGCCAAGGGCCATCGCAGAGACATAACCCGGCCCCTCAGTGCCCGTCTGCGCCTGAACCCCACCAACGGCCGTAGCCATAAGGCACAGGGACGTGAGCAATAAAGAGAGGCGAAGTCGCGAAGCAGAAATTTTCATGCACCGGTAGTGTACCCAACCACACGCCGTTTCTCGGGTGCCGGGGGTCCGTCGAATCGCCTCCACCACAAGGGAAATCTGCGACCCATAGATAGAATGAGGGAATTCTGGTCATCTTCTGAAGGATTCCACCCCCATGGGCTTTCTCGCGCAAAAGAAAATTCTCATCACCGGGCTACTCTCGAATCGGTCCATCGCCTATGGCGTGGCCCAGGCCTGCCATGCCCAGGGCGCGTCGCTGGCGTTTACCTATCAAAACGAACGATTCGAAGGCCGTGTGCGGGAGATGGCCGCCGAATTCGGCAGCACCCTCTGCCTGCCCTGCGATGTCGCCGAAGACGCGCAAATTGACGCCACCATGTCGGCCCTGCAACAAGAATGGGGCGCGCTCGACGGCCTGGTCCATGCGATTGCCTTCGCCCCCCGGGAGGCGATTGCCGGAGACTTTCTCGAGGGCCTAAGCCGCGAGGGCTTTCGAACGGCCCATGAGATCTCGAGCTACAGCTTTCCCGCCCTGGCCAAGGCCGCGCTGCCACTCATGCGCGGCCGAAAGGCCGCACTGGTCTCTCTCACCTATCTCGGCGCCATGCGCGTGGTACCGGCGTACAACACCATGGGGCTGGCAAAGGCAAGCCTTGAGGCAGCTGTTCGATACATGGCCTCTAGCCTCGGGCCGCAGGGTATTCGGGTGAACGGCGTGTCTGCCGGGCCAATTAAGACCTTAGCCGCGAGTGGCATTAAGGGCTTTGGTCAGATTCTCTCAGTGGTCGAGAAAAATGCCCCCTTGCGGCGTAACGTCACCATCCAAGATGTGGGCAACGCCTGCGCCTTTCTTCTCTCGGATCTCGCCGCCGGAATCACAGGGGAGATCACCTATGTCGATGCCGGCTTTAATACCGTGGCCTCTGGCCTAGATGCCGACTAGCCCCCATGCAGGCCTACCTCGACCTGATGCGCCATGTGCTTACCCATGGCCTAGAAAAAGCAGACCGCACGGGTACCGGAACCCGCTCGGTCTTTGGCTGGCAGATGCGCTTTGCGCTCGCCGATGGCTTTCCTTTGGTCACCACCAAGAAGGTGCATACCAAGAGCATCGTGCACGAGTTGCTCTGGTTTCTGCGTGGCGAGACCAATGTGCGATCACTGCAAGAGGCCGGCGTGAGCATCTGGGACGAATGGGCAGATGCCGCGGGCGAGCTCGGACCGGTCTACGGCCGACAATGGCGGGCCTGGCCTGCTCCACGGCCCGACGACCCCCATCGCACGATTGACCAGATTGCCTGGGTGATTGCAGAGATTCAACGCAACCCCGATTCCCGTCGCCTTATTGTGAGCGCCTGGAATGTCGGGCAGATTCCTGATATGGCGCTCGCCCCCTGCCATGCGTTTTTTCAGTTTTATGTGGCCAACGGGAAGCTCTCGTGCCAGCTCTATCAGCGCAGCGCCGATATCTTTCTGGGCGTGCCCTTCAACATCGCGAGCTATGCCCTACTCACCCACCTGGTGGCCGCCCAGACCAATCTGGCCGTAGGTGATTTCGTCTGGACAGGGGGGGACTGCCATCTCTACAGCAACCATTTCGAACAGGCCCGCGAACAACTCTCGCGTGCGCCCCTGCCCCTGCCCCAACTGCGTCTTGCGCGGCGCCCTGCATCGATCTTCGACTATGCCTATGAGGACATTCTGATCGAAGGCTATCAGAGCCACCCCGCCATCAAGGCGCCGGTGGCCGTTTAGACAGAGGCCCATGGTCAACCAGGGCACTGCATCGCAGCCTCTGGCCATCACGCTCATCGCGGCGGTGGCCCAGAACGGCTGCATTGGCAGAGACAACGACCTGCCCTGGCACATTCCCGAAGATCTGCAGCGATTCAAGTCGCTCACCAGCGGGCAGACCGTGCTCATGGGGCGCAAGACCTATGACTCGATCATCGCGCGACTCGGTAAGCCCCTGCCCAACCGTCGGCACTGGGTACTCACGCGACAAGAAGACTGGCAGCCCGCCCCGGACCACCATGGCCAGGTGGAGCGCTGCCCGAGCATTCCTGAGGCCATCGACTGGGCGCAGGCTGCTGGCCTGACGGCGCTCTGGGTGATCGGCGGCGCCGAAGTCTATGCGCAGGCCCTGCCCTATGCCCAGGCCTTAGAGATCACTGAAGTCGGTATCGAGGCAGATGGGGACGCCTTCTTTCCAAGCTGGGGAACACCCGCCTTCGCAACAGCCTTTAAAACAAAGAGCGATGGGCCCTGGCAGGCCTCAGCGCAAGGCGCCCGCTACCGGTTCCTGCGGTTTAAGCGCAAGTCCCCCAAGATCGCGATTGGTGCCGTTGTGCTTGCGGCGGGCCAGGGTAGTCGTATGGGCAACCGGCCAAAGTGCCTGATTCCGGTCGATGGCATGCCGCTCATTCTCCGGCTCCTTGCCGTCTTGCGGTCGGCAGGCATTGACCCAATCACTGTGGTGCTGGGCCACTATGCCGACGAGATCGCGCCCGTCATTGCCACGGCAGGGGTTGAGAGCCGACACAACCCAGACCCCGCGCGCGGGCAGGCCTCTTCCCAGCAGATTGGCCTGGCAGCCCTTGCCCCAGGCCTTGACGCCGCGATGGTGATATTGGCGGATCAGCCCGCCCTTACGAAAGACGATCTTCGCGATCTCATCTGCCGATTTAAAAAACGCGAACCGGGCATCGACATGGTCTACCCACTCGTCAACGGGATCCCCGGCAACCCGGTCATGCTCTCAGCGGGACTGGCCTCGTTTCTGGCCCAACAAGCCCCCCCCCTTGAAGGGCGCCAGTGGCGCGCAGCCCACCCCAGCGCCTGCCTCGCCTTTGAGACGACGAACCGCCACTTCATTGAGGACCTTGACACCCCGCAGGACCTCGAGGACTTTCAGGCAAGACGCGCCCGCGACGTTAATGCCTGAGCACAGGCATAGCCACTGGCCCAGGCCCACTGAAAATTGTGGCCGCCCAGGTGGCCTGTAACATCGACACACTCGCCAATAAAGTAAAGGCCGGCATGGGCCTTCGCGGCGAGCGTGCGCGAATCTAACGCGCTGGTAGCCACGCCCCCCCGCATCACCTCGGCCTTCTTCCATCCCAGACTACCCGCGGGCTTGAATCGAAAGGATGTCAACAGGCCAAAGAGGGTGAGGCGCTGTCGCCTGCCCTGCTCGGCCCATCGCCCCGCAGGCAGGCCCGCATGAGAGGCCAAGGCCTGGGCAAGCCGCTCGGGTAAGTAGTCTGTCAGCATAGCGGCCACCGTCTTACTACCAGAACGACGTTCATCAAAGACCGCTAGAGGATCTTCGCCAGACAGAAAGTCAATGGTGAGGTCTTCGCCGGGATTCCAATAGCTGCTTGCCTGCAGCACCGCAGGGCCCGAGACGCCCTTGTGGGTAATAAGCAGGTCTTCATCAAATATTGCAGCGCCATAGCGGGGGACCGAACCACTATCGCCGCCAGACCCGCCCTCACCACGTAACCCGCTATCGCTGGCATTGAGACCGCCATGGCGGCTCGCCCGCAGGGTTCCCGCGCGAATACGCACCGGAAGACTCACGCCGGCGAGCTGGGTGAGAAAGCTCGTTTCCTCTGCGGTTAGTGCCAGAGGCACAAGGGCAGGCTGAATCGGGGTGACCGCCAGCCCGAGGCTACGCGCAACATCCAGGGCCAGACCCGAGGCCCCAATCGCAGGCACAGGAAGCCCCCCGGTAGCCATGACCAGCTGCGGCACCACAAGGGTTCCCTGGTCGGTCGAAATCGACCAGTCGCGGCCCACCTGACCGATGGCCTGAATACGCACCGGATGGGCCAGCTGCACACCGCCCTTCTCTGCCTCAGCCCGCAGCATCGCGATAATCTCTGAGGATGATCGATCGCAGAAGAGTTGCCCCTTGTGCTTTTCATGAAAACCGATGCGATAGGCACGCACGAGCCGAATAAAGTCTTGGGGGCTGTAGCCACGCAGCACCTGCTGCGGAAAGCGCGGTGCGAGGCAGAGAAAATTCTCAAGCGATGAGTGCAGATTCGTGAAGTTGCAGCGGCCACCGCCGCTGATACGGATCTTTTCTCCGAGAACCGTGGCATGGTCGAGCACCAGCACCCGCAGCCCCCGCTGCCCCGCCACCCCTGCACAGAAGAGCCCGGCGGCACCGGCCCCCACCACGACGACGTCGTAGGTCTTACCCGAGAAGAGACTCACGAGGCGAGCCGTCTAAAGACCGTAATGCGTGGCCCCCAGTAGGCGGAGACGAGGCTATCAATGCGCACGGTACCGCCCTCATTGGGCGCATGGACAAACCGATTCTTACCCACATAGATTCCGACATGCGAAAACGGATGGCCCGAGGTGTTAAAGAAAACAAGATCCCCCGGCAGTCGGTCTTCAATCAGCACTTCCTCGCCCACGCGACTTATCTCTGCCACTGTGCGCGGCAACGCAAGCCCCTGGGCCCGACGGGCCACGTAGACCACCAGGCCGCTGCAGTCAAAGCCCCCGTGCGGGGTATTGCCTCCCCACCGATAGGGCACCCCCACCAGACCAATGGCATGAATCGCCAGTTCGGAGAGCCCCAGTTGTGCCTGCGGCGCCCGCGCTGGTGGAATCGCGTCATGACTAGGCGCAGTGGCAGAGGTCCCTGGGCGCGAAGACTCCGAGGGCGCGGTCGCACAGCCGGATAAGACCAGCGGCATCGTCAGCGCCATTAGAAGGCCGATGACTACCCGCTGCATCATGAAGGCCCGTTAGGCCCCAACAGGGGGCTGCGACAGACTAGCTAGATCGACCTGCAGATCTTTTAAGCACTCGAGGCCCACGGCCAGGCGAATCAGTCCCTGGCTAATGCCCGCCCGCTGACGAGCCTCCTCGGAGATACGCCCGTGGGTCGTGGAGCCCGGATGGGTAATGATGCTTCGGGTATCGCCGAGGTTGCCGGTACGCGAGAAGATCTTCACCCGATCCACCAGACGCCAGGCCCGCTCCCGGGCCTGCTCCGGGCTGTCAGCCCGTAATTCAAACGACACAATCGCGCCCCCCTGCGACTGCTGACGCATGGCAAGTGCATGCTGTGGGTGGGACACCAGGCCCGGATAGAGCACCCGGGCGACTCCGGGCTGACCCTCGAGCCACTGGGCCAGGCCCAGAGCGTTATCAGAATGGGCCCGCATACGGACGGCCAGGGTCTCCAGAGACTTATGCAAGACCCAGGCGTTAAAGGGGGACATCGAGGG
>JBDLQX010000101.1:0-10439 GCA_039800345.1 Pseudomonadota bacterium
CCCCAGTCCGCAAGGGTCTGGAACTCCACCGGATGGGCAGCCAGGTAGGGTACATCGAGCTCTGCGAGAATCTCTTCGGCCGCCTGTGCGTCGTTGTAGGCGGGACCACCAACCAACGAGAAGCCGGTCAGCGAGACCACCGCGTCAACCTGTACCTGGCCGTTCTTCAAGAAGAATGCCTCGATGGCAGGTCGTGCATCGAGACCCGTGGCAAAGGCCGGCACCACCGAGAGCCCTCGGGCCTCTAAGGCCGCGATGACACCATCATAGTGGCCGGTATTGCCGGCCAAGAGATACGACCGCAACATCAGCAGACCGACCCGCCCCTGCGCGCCTGCCTTGGGCAGTTTCGCGAGCTGATCGGTAATGCGGCCTGGCATCTGTGGGTGGTAGACCCCCACCTCGGGATACTCCACCGGATCGTGGGCCGGCAGGCGATTACGGAAGGCCTCGCGGGGTCCTTGGGCGTAGCGGTTAATGAGAAACGCCGCGAGGTGCACCATGTTGTCTTCTGAGCCCCCGAGCCAATACTGCAGGCACAGGAAATAGGCCCGCACGTCCTGCGCGGTGCCGGGAATAAACCGCAGGATCTTGGGCAGCCGACGCAGCATACGCATCTGACGGGCCCCATTGCTGCTCGGAGAGGCCTTGTTGTTGCTCCCCTTTAAGCGCTTGAGCATGGCCATCATGCCCGAGGCGGGCTTGCCCATATCAAAACGACCAATCTTGGTGAGACGCACCACCTCAGCGGCCGACATGGCGCAGACCATGGCATCGACCGTATCGCGCCGCTTCTCGAGCAAATCAATAATCGGCAGAAAGTGGTCTTCCAAAAAGAGCATGGAAACAAACAAGATGTCTGCCTGCTCGATCGCCTGCCGGCAGGCCGAAAGCGCCTCCGGACGCGCTGCATACTCCGAGGCCGCATGCATCTCGAGACGCACCCCCGGCAGAGACTTGGCAAGCCGTTTTGCCGCGGTGGCCGTGGCGGTGGCCAGATGGGTGTCCATAGTGACCACCACAATGCGCAGCGCAGGCCGTGTCTTAGCGTCCATAGTGCGCCTTGGCCTCGTAGAGGGTGTCTTTGGTAATGCGGGCCAAGCCCTGAGCGGCCGCAAACCGTTCTGTGTTCTTACGTGCCTTACCGCGCACAAAGAAGGGAATCTTGCCGAGTTCTTTCTCGGCATCGATCTCCCAGGTGAGGGTAGACGCGCTGCGCGACACAGGCGACTCAGCGACGGCAACTCCGTCAGCCACAGCGGCGGCAGCCGGGGCGGCCGCGGGGGCTAGGGCCGAAGCCGCACCATGGCCCAGGTGTGAGGCGGCCGCCCCCTCGTGAAATTCAAAATCGCCCTTGAACATGCCCAGCAGATGCTCTTCCAGGCCCATCATCAGGGGATGCACCCAGGTATCGAACAAGACGTTTGCACCCTCAAAACCCATCTGCGGCGAGTACCGTGCGGGAAAGTCCTGCACATGCACGGGGGCAGAAATGACTGCACATGGCACACCGAGTCGCTTGGCAATATGGCGCTCCATCTGGGTGCCCAAGACGAGATCAGGCTCGGCCGCGGCGACGGCGGCCTCGACCTCGAGATAATCATCGGTAATCAGCGGCTCCACCCCGTAGGCCTGCGCCACTGCGCGCAATTCGCGGGCGAACTCTCGGCTATAGCTGCCGAGTCCCACGACCGTGAATCCCAACTCCTCGGCAGCCACCTTGGCTGCTGCCATCGCATGACTCGCATCACCAAAGACAAAGACCCGTTTACCCGTCAGGTAGGTGGCATCGACCGAGGCCGCATACCAGCCGGCGCGACTGCCTGCGGCAGCATAGGCCTTCGCCAGTGCCTGCTCCTGGTCAAGGCCTGCCAGGGCGGCCACTTCTCGCACAAAGGCCTCGGTGGCCTTTAGGCCAATCGGCATCACCGTGGTGTGCGGCTGACCAAAACTACGCTTCAGATAGCTGGCCGCCGACCCCGCCGTTTCGGGATACATCACCACATTGAATGTCGCCTGTGGCAGTCGCCCAAGGTCGTGTGGTGTGGCCTGCCAGGGCGCCACGACATTCACCCGCACCCCAATGGCTGCAAGCAGCGTCTCGATTTCTTGCAGGTCGTCACGGTGCCGAAAACCCAGTGCGGTGGGGCCCAGAATATTGGCGCTCGGGGCCGTCGTCGCCACCGGCTCTGTTTTCGCGGCGGACTCGGTTCCCGTGTGCCCCATGGATCTCTGGCCATTCGCAGGCACCAGGTGCCGGACGAGTTGATAGAAGGTCTCTGCTGCGCCCCAGTTTTCTTTTTTCTGATACGAAGGGAGCTCTAAAGGCACCACAGGAATCGAGAGCCCCAAGGCCTCTGCAAGACCACCCGGATCATCTTGAATCAGCTCTGCGGTACAGGAGGCGCCCACCATCAAGGCCTGCGGCTGGTAGCGTTCTACCGCATCACGGGCAGCGTTTTTGAAGAGCTCTGCAGTGTCTTTGCCCAGGTCGCGGGCCTGAAAGGTGGTGTAGGTCACAGGCGGCCGTTCGGCCCGCCGTTCGATCATCGTGAATAGTAGATCGGCATAGGTATCGCCCTGCGGCGCATGCAGCACATAATGCACACCTTGCATGGCGGTGGCCACCCGCATGGCCCCCACATGCGGTGGTCCTTCATAGGTCCAGAGCGCAAGCCTCATAGCGTCTCCACTCGACGGATGGGAATGGGCTGTCGCGCACCCGACTCGGCAAGGGGTATGCCTGCAATACGGCGCTTGCGATGAAATGGTCGGGCAAAAATCTCCGCAAGGTCACCGGCCTGATCAAAGCCTTGGATCGGCGTGAAGACGAGTTCGATCGACCACTTGGTGGTGAAGCCCTCGGCTTCCAAAGGATTGGCAAGCCCCAGCCCACAGACCACCAGATCGGGACGCAAGGCTCGGCACCGATCCAGCTGTCGGTCGACGTCTTGTCCCTCCGAGACCTGCGTCTGCGGCGGCAGCTGGTCTAACTCCGACTGCAGGTGGCTGCGATGCAGATAGGGCGTACCCACTTCGGTAAGTTTCATGCCCATTTCCTGGGCCAGAAAACGGGCCAGAGGAATCTCCAGCTGAGAGTCGGGAAAGAAAAAAACAGAGCGGCCCGCGAGTGTCTCGCGCAGCGGCGCCAAGGCTTTCTGCCCGCGTGCCACGGCCGGTTCGATGACATGTGCAAAGGCCCGGGCCGACACACCAAAGGCCTGGGCGGCTGCCCAACACCATTGGCGGGTCCCCTCGACCCCCAGGGGAAAGGGGGCCTCAATACGCTGCGCACCACGGGCCTCAAGCGCACGCGCGGTATCGGCGAGGAAGGGCTGTGCAAGCAGAAAGCGGGTGTTCGGGCCCACGGCGGGCAGTTGGTCGGCACGGCGCGGGGGAAGGCAGACCACCCGGGCAATGCCCATGTCGCGTAACAGCCCCGTGAGCTGGTCTTCCACCACATCGGCCAAGCTTCCCACCACCAGGAGCTCGGCCGCAGTACCCTGCGGCATCTGTGGCACCAAGGAGGCCAGGCAGGCGTCTTCACCCTGGGTAAAGGTGGTCTCTATGCCACTGCCCGAGTAGTTCAAGACACGCACGGACGGAAGATGGCGCGCGGTCAAACGTTCGGCTGCACGAGACAGGTCAAGCTTAATCACCTCTGAGGGGCACGAACCCACCAGGAAAAGCAGCTTAATGTCGGGGCGTCGCGCCAAGAGCTGGCCCACGACGCGGTCGAGTTCCTCGTTGGCATCTGCGAGGCCCGCAAGGTCTCGATCATCAATGATGGCCGTGGCAAAGCGCGGCTCGGCAAAGATCATGACCCCGGCAGCCGACTGAATAAGGTGGGCACAGGTACGTGATCCCACCACCAAGAAGAAGGCATCTTGAATTTTTCGGTGCAGCCAGATGATTCCCGTGAGTCCGCAGAAGACCTCGCGCTGGCCACGCTCGCGAATCACCTCGGGACGCGCGGTAACCCCAGCGGAGGTTAGATCGAGGCCGCACCCGGTCATACGATTGACAGGAACATCCGCTTCAGGGGAAGTGGCCAAGGGAGCGTTCATAGGCGTTGGCTCCGGGCCATGCGCAGTTTCCAAAGAAACTGCGCCGCATTGACCACATAGGCAGCATAGGCAACGAGCGCCAAGCCAATCTGGGCCTCAAGGCTCAGCCAGGCATCCCCCTGGAGCCAGGCAAGCAGGTAGGCCGTATGGAGCGCAATCACGCCCATACTCACGACGTCTTCCCAATAGAAGGACGGCGCAAATAGGTACTGTCCAAAGACCACCCGCTCCCAGATCGCGCCGGTCACCATGATGAGATAGAGCACGCCCGTTTTGACGACGACAGACCAGAGGGCCCAGTCCCAGTGGCTATTTGTGGTCCAGGCATAGCCGATCAGGCTCAGACTGATTAAGAGCACAAGAAACTGCAACGGGGCGAGAATGCCTTGTACGAGGGTCCAGACGGTGGCGTCCCGGCGAAGTCGCTCATCCGGGGTATAGAGCGGTCGTCTCGCAGGCGAAAACAGGCCGGATGATGCAGGTGACGCATCCAACCGCGGCAATTCTTCGGAAAAATCGGTTGCCATAGACCGTGACATATCAGATGTCACCCCCCGTTTACTGATGTCTGAACTTCACTCTAGACACCCGATCAGAGAATGTCAACTTTATTAGACATCAAAATAAATTGACATTTGTAACTTTGTCCTAGATAGTCCTAGACAAACTCTCGATAAAAAAGAAGGTGGCTGAACCGTCTGGGGCTGGTCCGTTTCGACAGCCTACAAGCCCGCCACCGCGGAGAACGCAGATGACGACTACCAGTACCGCTCAATCGCCAGAACAGAAGCACGAGGAAGCCTCACGGGCGGAGCTTGGAGAGCAGCAATTCATGATGATGCTTAGTCGCGAGGTTATTCCATGGCTGGTCTTGCTCGAGCAAGAAAGCTCGGCGATTGGGCGAACAGCGGGCGAAGGCAGGACTGAGATCGCTAGCCCCATAGCGACAGCGCCGCCTGTCCACCCAGTCGCTGCAGAAGGGCCGATGCAGGCAGTTGCGGTAGCCCTTGCCAAGATCGCCGTCGAGAAGGAATTGCGCCACTGTCAGAACTTTGTGACAGGTCTGCTCCGCGAGGGCCACACCATCGAGACACTGTTTCTGGAGGTATTGCAGCCCGCCGCCCGCCATCTGGGCGCGCGGTGGTCTGACGACAGCTGCAACTTTGCTGAGGTGACACTCGGGATGTGGAACATCCAGCAAGTCTTCACCGACCTGCTCCCAGGGTTTCATCGGCCCCCGGCGGGCTTCGTGGTGGAAGAGCGTATCGCACCCTCCGTGCTCTTCTGCACCCTGCCTGGTTGCCAGCATCGGCTAGGCGTGCAGATGATTGCCGCATTCTTTACACGTGCGGGCTGGATCACCCAGCTCGTCCAGGGCCAGTCCGAAGAAGAGTTACTGACCCAGATTGCCGCCTTTTCACCCGAACTGCTCGGGGTCTCTGTGGCCTCACAAAAAGACATACAGCGGGCGGCTGGATTCATTGCACGCGTGAGGTCCCTGCAGTCTGGAAAAGCTCCGGCGGCCATCATGCTCGGCGGCCCCGCGGTCAGCGTATTTCCAGAATTGGCAAAACGCGCAGGGGCCGACATGTTGGCGGGCGATGCCCCAGAGGCACTTGCCCAGGCCGAGACACTCTTAGGGAATACCGACCGTGGGCCACGCTGAAGACCGCAAAGCCAGTAATCTCTCGGGCCTCGACCCGGCAGAGAGCGCCTCGCTGGTTGCAGCGGCCTCCGACATCACGCTCGTGCTCGATGCGCAGGGCGTGATTCGTGAGGCGTTGATTGGCAACCAAGACTGGCTGCCCAACGATACGCAGGCCTGGGTCGGTAAGCCCTGGCCCGAGGTCGTGACCACCGAAAGCCGACCCAAAGTCGAAGAGATGCTCAAAGAGGCCGGCCAGGGTACGACTTCACTGCGATGGCGGCATATCAACCAACTGGGGATTCAGGGGCAGGAGGTGCCCATCCTCTTCTCGCTGATTCGCGTCGGTAAGGAAGGGCAGATGGTAGCTATTGGCCGCGATCTGCGGCCCGTGGCTTCTCTGCAGGCACGACTCATCGAGGCCCAGCAGCTCATGGAGCGTGACTATCTGCGTCTGCGGGGTATTGAGAGCCAGTACCGCATGCTCTTTGACCTGGTCCACGACCCGATTCTGCTCATTGGCGCCCGGTCGCATCAGGTGATTGAGACCAACCGGGCGGGCTGTCAGTATCTGCAAAGAGACCGCCAGGCGCTCATTGGAGAGAACATCGAGTCGCTCATGTCTGACAAGGCGGCCTCCGTCTTCTTAAGCATCATGCAGCAGGTGGGAAGCTCGGGCCGCCCCGCCGAGACGAGCCTGCGGTTTCAGAAACACGACGCACCAGCCCGGGTACTTGTCACCTATCTGCGGCAAGAGACCGACACCGTCTTTATGGTCCGTATCGAATCGGAGACCCCGCATTCGGGCGAAGACACCGAGCTGCTTGAGGCGGTTCGTCAGGTCACCGACGGTATCGTGCTCACGGACAACAAGGGGTTCATTCGCACCACCAATGCGGCCTTCGTAGAAATGATTCAGATGGCCCATCCGGGGCAGGTGATCGGAGAACCCCTCAATCGCTGGCTGGGCCGGGCCAACACCGACCTGCTCGTCATGATCAATAGCCTTGCCCAGGGGGGCGCGGTGCGCCTCTTCTCGACACAGCTTATTGGGCATGCCGGCCTCATCGTGCCCGTAGAAATCTCTGGCGTGTCGGTTCCTTCCGAAGACGATCCCTTCCTTGCCTTTGTGGTGCGCGATGTGGGACGACGTCTCGATGGCCGGCCAGACGCCAGTCTGCGGCCACGCTCCGGGCAAGATCTCACAAGCCTGGTGGGCCGCATGCCACTCAAAGAGATCGTGGGCGAGACCGTTGATCTCATTGAAAAACTCTGCATCGAGGCCGCCTTAAAGATCACGAAAAACAACCGTGCCTCAGCGGCCGACATGCTTGGCCTGTCACGTCAGAGTCTTTATGTAAAACTTCGCCGTTATGGCATTGAAGGACCCGACCCCGACGCGGCTGACGACTAACGCCACTGTGACCTCCTCCGCAGACAGTGGCAGTGGCAGTGACCGTGGCACAGGCGCTCTGCGATACGGCGCGTTAGCCACGAAGCAGCAGGTGGTTCTGTTGCTCGTGCGGTTCCGGCCTGGCGCCACAGCCTGGGGTGTTACGCAGTTGGTTCAGGCGCCCTTTCGGCGGCCCCGTGACGCAGGACTTGTCTTTCAAAAAATTCTCGGCAGCGGACAGAATGGCGGATTCGGGCTGCGGCCTGGCCTGAACTACCAGGGTGTCTTTTCTGTCTTTGATTCCGAAGACGAGGCGGCCTCTTATCTGCAACGCTCCCCCCAGATTGCCACCTATCTCGACCATGCCGAGGCCGCTTTCGCTGCACAGCTTGCACCCCTGTCGTGTCGTGGCGCCTGGTCTGGCTTCACCTTTGGTTCCCTGCCCCCTACGCCCAGCGCCAAGCAGGCAGAGGCGGCATCCTTCGTATACCCTGCCGAGACGACTGCGCCGGGCAGCCATCACAGCGCGAACCCGGTGGCCTCACTCACCCGGGCCTCGATTCGGCCGCTAAAGGCGGGCGCCTTCTGGGCGCAATCGCCAGAGGCCGAGGCCGATCTGGCCCATGCCCCTGGATGCCAACTTGCCGTGGGCCTAGGGGAGGCCCCCTTGCTAAGGCAGGCTACCTTTAGTCTCTGGAATGACCAGTCGGCCATGGATGCCTATGCCCGTTCTGGGGCCCACCAGCGCGCCATTCAGGCAGCCTACGGGCGAGAATTCTTCTCTGAATCGATGTTTGTGCGGTTTCGGCCTGTGGGCTTGTATGGCCAATGGAATGGCCTGACTTTCGCGCCCTTTCCGTACGCCCTCCCCCCGTCCTTTCCTGCGCAGACCCAATGACCGAACGGCGTGTCATCGTTGTCGGTGCGGGCATGGCGGGACTCTCCGCCGCGATTGATCTGGCCCGACAGGGCGTTAAGGTTACGGTCTGCGAAAAGTCTGCAAAGGTGGGCGGAAAGATCCATCAGCGCGTTGTCGATGGGCTGGCGATGGATTCCGGCCCCACAGTGATCACCATGAAATGGGTCTTTGAGGACCTGCTGCGGTCAGCAGGCCTACAACTGAGTGACTTTGTCGCCCTTGCCCCCTTGCCCGTCATTGCCCGCCACGTCTGGTCTCCCGATGAACGACTAGACCTCTACGCAGATGTGCAAGATTCGATCGATGCCGTGGGGCGGTTCTCCTCGATGGCCGAGGCACGGCGTTTTGAAGGCTTCTGCCGAGAAAGTCAGCGTCTCTATCACGCCCTGGAGAAGGCCTATATTCGCAGTACGCGGCCCACGCTGCGCACCATGACCCAAGACCTTGGCCCGCAGGGGCTGCTCATGCTCGGGGGGCTGGGGCCCTTTGCCAGTCTCTGGCGTAGCCTAGGTCGTCACTTCACCGACCCGCGATTGCGACAACTCTTTGCTCGTTATGCCACCTACTGCGGCGGCTCTCCCTGGCATGCCCCCGCGACCCTGATGCTAATTGCCTATGTCGAGCAACGCGGTGTCTGGGCAGCCGAGGGGGGTATGCAGGCCTTGGGACAAGGCATGGCCCAGGCGGCGGAGCGTCTGGGGGTGGAGATACGCCTTGGCTCACCGGTAAAGGAAATTCTGATTGCCCGGGGCGCCACCCAGGGGGTGCGACTGCTCAACGGCGAAGAACTTCCCGCCCACAGTGTCGTCTTCAACGGGGAGGCCGCCGCCCTGCATCACGGCCTGTTGGGGCCTCAGGCCAAGGCAGCCGTACCCACCACCGAAGGGCTTTTGCCGCGGTCCTTGTCTGCGCTCACCTTCGCGATCGCGGCAGAGACCGAAGGGTTTGATCTGAGCTATCACAACCTCTTTTTCCAGGGCCCCTACAACCAAGAGTTCACCGATGTATTCGAGAAGGGAAGACTGCCCCGCCGGCCAACGGCCTATGTCTGCGCCCAAGACCGCTCGCCCTTCGGGGCGAGTACGCAGGCGGTCGGCAGTCTGCCACCGACGAATCGGGAACGGCTTTTCTGCCTTATTAATGCCCCTGCCCGTGGCGATGGGCCGCTCTTTACCGAAGAGGAGATCTCTGCATGCCAGACCGACGCCTTTGCCTTGCTGGCCCGCGCGGGGCTCAGACTGCGGTTTGCCCCGCACCAGATCCATACCACCACGCCCCACCAGTTCGATGCGATGTTCCCGGCCTCGGGGGGCGCGCTCTATGGCATGGCGCCCCACGGATGGATGTCCTCCTTTCACAGGCCAACAGCCCAGACACCTATCGCGGGACTGTTTCTGGCGGGGGGCAGCGCCCACCCGGGGGCGGGAGTTCCCATGGCGGCCCTCTCCGGACGCCTGGCGGCCGCAACCCTGATGGCACACCTCGATTCGACCAGGCGGTCGAGCCGGGTGGTTATCTCTGGTGGTATGTCGATGGCCTGAGCGACTGCGGGCAACATGGCATCACCATGATTGCCTTTGTGGGCAGCGTTTTCTCATCCTACTACCACTGGGCGCGTGGCAGCACAGGGCGTGCCGATCCAGAAAACCATGTCTGTATCAACCTGGCCTTGTATACGCCAGGAAAAAAGCGCTGGACGATGACCGAACGGGGCCGACGACAGATGACCCGCGATGCCCAGCATTTTCGGGTGGGCCCGAGCAGTCTGCGTTGGACAGGCGACACCCTGGTCATTGATATCGACGAGCGGTCAGTACCGCTACCTCTTGCGGTCAAAGGTCAGGTACGCATTCATGCCGATCAGTTCTTCAACTACCAGGTGCCCATCGATGCCGCCGGGCGTCACCGATGGGGGCCGCTCGCACCCTCGGCGCGCATCACGTTGGACTTTCCGTCTCCAGGAATCCGCTGGTCTGGTCATGCCTATCTCGACTCGAATGAGGGCGACGAACCTATTGAGACGCCCTTTCACGAATGGGACTGGTCGCGCGCTTTACTCAGAGATGGCAGCACTGCGGTCACCTACGATGTACGCGATCGGCTCGCGCCAGGGGCACCAGATTCCGTCTATGGGCATTCGGAGAGTTCGCGCTTAATCACCGCCCGGTTTCTCACGAATGGATCGGTAGAGACTTTTGACTTGGGACCCCGAGAGCCTCTGCGCAAGGGGCTATGGGGTGTAGGAAGGTCGATTCGGTCTGATGCAGGTGCGCCGCCTGCGCAACTCGCCCAGACATTGGAGGACACACCGTTTTACATGCGGTCGGTAGTGCGGCAGCAGCTTCTAGGGGAAGAAGTACAGGCCATGCACGAGACGCTCTTTCTACCCCGGGTGCGGTCACCGATTGTGCGGCT